>CAMQYB010000047.1 GCA_947039055.1 uncultured Deferribacteraceae bacterium | reverse complement strand
CTATCATATTAATCTCTATCATGTCAATCGCTGTCATACGAATATGTTTCTTACTGATCCGCTTCTTGAGAATCCGTTTCCTGCAACTTTGTTGCACCTGACAACTGTCCGCACGCCGCAGAGATATCTTTGCCTAGTCGCTTACGGATAAAAGCTGAAACTTTATTAGCTATTAAATAGTTCTGAAACTTTTCAACAACCTTTGGATCTGGTTCTTTGAAATCTGTAAACTCTGAACTATTATAAATTATTAAATTAACTTTTGCCTTAATACCTTTAATAAGTTTAACAAATAATTTAGCATCCTCTAAACTATCGTTTACTCCGTCGATCAATATATACTCTAATGTTATACGCTTACGTTTATCAAGCTCAAGAGTTTTCAATTTCTTAACAAGCTCTTCTAACGGATATTTATTTGATATAGGCATGATATCTTTTCGCACTGATTGACGTGGTGAGTTTATTGATACTGCAAGATTAACTGGAGTTTCCATTCTATACAATCTATCTATATTTTTAAGGTAGCCACTTGTTGATACTGTAACTTTTCTATGTGAAAAACCTAAATAATTATCATTCAATATAATATCTAAAGCTTGAAGAAGTGAATCAATATTATCTAACGGTTCGCCCATACCCATAAACACTAAATTTGATAATCTAGTGTTAAATAGTTTGTCAGCCTCGTTTCTTAAATATTGGACTTGTTTGAAAATTTCAGCAGGTGTTAAATTACGCTTGAAACCGATAGACATAAATGTAGCACAAAATGTGCAACCCATTCGGCAACCTACTTGAGATGAAATGCAACCTGTAAATCTATCACCATCTTTTAATAAAACCGATTCAATCCTTTCACCATCTGATAGTTCGAATAAAAATTTAATCGTTCCATCCAATGATGATTCTCTTGAAACCTCTTTAAAAGGAGTGATAGGATATCTTGTTGATAGTTTATCCCTTAATGGTAATGGGATATTTGACATTTGATCGTAAGAATATACACCGCGTTTAAATAACCACTCGACTATTTGATCGGCTCTATAATTACTCTCGCCATTTGACTTAATAATTTGTTGTAACTCGGCTACAGAAAGATTATCAATAAACTTCATAATTCACAATTTGTTACTCTGCAGACAAGGTTGCAATAACATTTTCATCCGTTTCTTCTATTGTAAAAAGTCTATCAAGGTTAGTATGCATAAAAACCTTTTTTATATCTTCGTTGATAGAAGTAAGTATTAAACTTTTTTCACTTTCTTTTATAACTCTTAACATTCTAATTAACTCTCGTAAACCAGAACTATTTAGATAAGTTACTCGTGAAAAGTTTATAACAAACACATCAACGTGTTCCATTTTGATAGCGATATGATTTCCTAACTCTTCACCATTGAAAGAGTCAATCTCATATATCGGATATAAAAATTCAACTTTCTTCCCATTACTTAAAACTTCAGTATTTTCACTAAAAGACATTTTTGTATATCCTCCGAATTAAAGATAAATTATTCTAACAGTTATAATTACTAAAAACAACTATAATATTTTAAGGGCACTTTTTACCACTTATAAATATACCTTATCTACTGCCTGGTTTGATAGCTGTTGTACCTGTTGATGCACATATTGGACAATTTGATGTCTCATAACTTTTCACTAAAACTCTGGCTAGTGACATATATGGTTGATTGAAATCAGGAGCTTCTTCACTTCTATCAATAATAGAAACTATAGCTACAACTTCGCCACCTGCCTCTTCAATAGCAGCTATACACTCTTTTGTTGATCTGCCTGTTGTTACAACGTCTTCAGCTACAATAACTTTCTCTTTATGATCTAACGTAAACCCTCTTCTGAAAGTCATCTTGCCATCAACTCTTTCTGTAAATACAGAACGTTTTGATAGTAATCTTGATAGTTCATAACCGAAACGGATACCACCTATCGCTGGAGACACAACCGTTGCAAATTCAAAAAATTTTAATTTAGGTAACAGTTGAGATATCACCTGTGTAGCAAGTTCTGGGTGTTGTAAAACTTGTTCAGATTGTAAATATGTATCAGAATGCATGCCTGATGATAATAAAAAATGTCCTCTAAGCAACCCATTATTTTCTTCATAAACTTTTACGATATCCATATACCCTTCTCTATCTTAAATTATTTTCTGATCTACTAAACAAAAATCTACCACTAAATTTGTGAATATATTTACATCAACTCTTCATATATATTTACTCTATAAATATACATTTATTTCTCGATACACACAACATAAATTTAACCTTACAGAAAAATCTATATGATATTGTTTAAAAAAATCATCAACAATTATACAATATATTTATTGATAATTATATCTGGAATTAATTAATGATGATTAATATTGATGTTAATTTTGAATATGGATCAAAGAAAAAGGAATTAATCTTTAAGTTCTATAAGAATTTTTGAAGCAGCATTTAATGGATCTTTTGCCGATGTGATAGATCTACCTACAACGATATAATCTGAACCTATCAATTTTGCATCCGTTGGAGTAACAACCCTTTTCTGATCATTAACGTTATCATCAAGCATACGAATTCCTGGAGTGATTGTTATGAAATCTGTGCCACATCGATCTTTGATTATCCGAACCTCTGATGCTGATGATACTACTCCGTCTAGTCCTGACTCTTTCGCTTTATAAGCTAAATTAGATACATACTCAGCTTCACTGTCAACAGATATAGAGTAATCATCAAGGTAACTTTTATTAAGTGATGTTAATAGCGTAACACCTATCAACAACGGTTTAGTTTTTACAGTTGATGATATTTTTTCATATTCATCATCAAGCACTCGCTTCGCCTCACGCATCATATCAACTCCACCTTGTGTGTGAAGATTGAAAATATCCACCCCTGCTCGAATAGATACTGCGATCGCACCTGCAACCGTATTTGGAATATCATGAAATTTAAGGTCTAAAAAAACCTTTTTATCTTTCGACTTCAAATAATCAATTGATGCAAAACCTGTTGATAGAAATAACTCTAATCCGACTTTATAATACTCTACCGAACTAGATAATATATCTACCATAGATTTTGCATCATTTAAATTATTATAATCTAATGCTACTATTAACTTTGTTTTCAATTTACTACCATTAAATAATATTTTTGCAAATAACTTTTACTATCTATTTGCCGTGTTTTTAAAAATAACTTTTGAAGGACATGGCTCAACACAAAGTTGACAATCGGTACACTTATCTCTATCAACTGAAGATAAATAATCATTAACATGAATAGCGTCATCACCACATTTTTTCTCACAAATCTTACATCCGATACAACCAGCTGAACAAACTTTCTTAGTCGCAGCACCTTTATCTTTTGAGCTACAAACAACTGTAACTCCTTTAGATATATCTTGTATCTGAATAAGACCTAAAGGACATGCAACAACGCATTTATAACATGAAACACAATTTTTCTCATCAATATGAGGAAGACCGTCTTTACCCATACTAATTACATCAAATGGACACGCACGCATACAAGTTCCTTCACCGATACAACCGTAACTGCAAGCCTTAGTGTTACCAAACGTATCAGCTATAACTTGGCAATCTTTTACGCCATCATACTCAAAACTATCTAAACAGTTCACTCCACCGTTACATAAAAGAACAGCAGAAGTTGTTGCAACCTCACCTGATGAGATCTTAAAACGTTCAGCAGCTTCCTCTCTATCATCATCACTCATAACACTACAACCTGAAAAAGTACTGTTACCAATTGTGATAGATTGAGCAAGTCCTGCACAACCTGCAAAACCACAAGCACCACAGTTAACTCCAGGAAGGGTTTCTAATATCGCTACAAATTTTTCATCTTTATCTACTTTGAATAAACTTGAACCAAATGTTAGGATAACTCCTATCACTAAGCCTATTAATCCAAAAATAATTATTGCCGTCATCATAATTTTACCATCCCTGAGAATCCCATAAACGCTAATGATAATATACCAGCTGTAATAAACGCAATTGGAATTCCTCTAAAATTCTTAGATATAACCGATTGATTTATAAACTCTCTTAATCCTGAAAATATAATTATCGCAATCGCATAACCTAACGATGTACCAAACGAAAATACAACCATATTTATAAAGCTATACCCGTCTTTAATATTTATAATCGCAACACCCAAAATAATACAGTTTGTTGTGATTAACGGTAGAAATATTCCTAAACTACTGTACAGTTCTGGAACATACTTCTCTAAAAACATCTCAAGCAACTGAACAACTGCCGCTATAACAAATACAAAAACTATCGTTTGCAGATACATAATATCAAACGGTATAAGTACCGCATAATATACTATCCACGAAATAACTGAAGATATCATAATTACCGCTGCAACTGAGAATGACATCCCAATTGCAGTTTCTAACTTACGGGATACGCCTAAAAATGAACATATACCTAAGAACTTGGTTAAAACTATATTATTTACTAATGCTGCCGAAATTAATAGAAGTATTGAATATGTCATATATACCTCACGACCTTGCTTTTTTAGCTAAATTTAATATCATATTTACCATACCGATTAAAAGCCCTAATGTGATAAAAGCTCCTGCTGGCATAATAAATAACACAAATGGATTATACGCTTCTGGCATTATTCTAACACCAAATATAGATCCCTCTCCAAATAACTCTCTAACTGATGCTAACAATAGTAAGGCTAAGGTAAAGCCTAATCCTGATCCTAAAGCATCAAGCATTGAGTCTAAAACATTATTCTTAGATGCGAAGATCTCTGCTCGACCTAGAACGATACAGTTCACAACTATCAACGGAATAAATAATCCTAACACTTTATGTAAATCATGCACATACGCATTCATCAATAAATCCACAACTGTAACTAGCGATGCTATTACAAGAATATACGATGGTATACGAACCGATTTCGGAATGTATTTTGCAAGCAATGAAATAATCATATTTGAACATAATAGAACTGCTGTTGTCGCAAGTCCTAATGCTAAACCATTTATAGCAGCTGATGTTACAGCTAACGTAGGACATAATCCTAGAAACTGTCTAAATACTGCATTATCTTTAAAAACTCCGTTCGTAAACGCTTTTATTTTCATAAATCACCATTATTTACAGAATTTAATTCTGATGAACTTGTTAACTTAAAATTACCTGTAATAAAAGATAACGCTTCTGCTACCGCTTGTGAAGTTGCTCGTGATGAGTAGGTTGCCCCACTTATCTGATCTATTACTCCACCATCTTTCTTTATCTTTAACTCTACTGGATCTGCTATACCCTCAAATGTGGTTAGAAATTTCTCTTGTATAATTTTAGCTCCAAGTCCTGGAGTCTCGGTATGTTGAACAACGAAAACTCCTTCCACTTTTCCAACATTTGAAATACCAACCAAGTATGTTATAAGTCCATTGTAACCTTTGCTTGATATAATCTGTACTGCGTAAGCTATTGTTTTATTGTCTGCAGTTTTTGCCTCATAAACAGATTGATTATCAACTGTGATAAACTCTGAGTATGGATCATTTGCATAAGCTGGTAAAACTTGATCTAAACCTTTGACAAAATCTTGACGATACATTTCAACTATTCTATCTTTAGTTTTCATATTCACAAATGATAAAATCACTCCTACAACTAAAGCTATCACTGTAACAGATAGAACCATATAATATTTACTATTCATAAAATCTTTCATGTTAACCTCCAAACGATCTAGGTTTTGTGTAACGATCGATAAGTGGTACTAATGAATTCATTAGCAATATCGAAAAGCCAATACCTTCTGGATAACTTGAAAAAATTCTTATCATAATCGCAAGAGCTCCACACCCGATACCAAAAATAATTTTACCCTTAGAATATAATGGAGATGTAACAAAATCTGTCGCCATGAAAAATGATCCTAAAATTATACCACCAGATAAAACTTGTGTGATAGGATCTAAAACATAACCTTGATTGAAATACCAAAACACAGTTGCTAAAACTAAAAATGTAGTTAAGCATGCAAATGGTATTCTCCATGCACCTATTCTTGTAATTAAGATAAGCGCTCCACCTATTAGAAGTGCTAAAGCTGATACCTCACCTGCTGCTCCTGGGATAAATCCTAGAAACGATGGCAACCAAGTATCTGTCATTAATATCGGTAAAGTTCCACCACTTGCAACTGTCTCTTTCGCTGCAGTTAATGTTGTAGCCATAGATATTGCATCTATTGGAACTGTTGTAATATTAAATAAACCGTTCTCTAATATATTTGATGTCGGAAGATAAAACGTACTCATAAGTGATGAGTAACCAACTAAAACTGCAATCCTACCCGTTATCGCTGGGTTATAAACATTTCTACCAAAACCACCAAACAACTGTTTCGCAATAATTGATGCGATAAGTGCTGCTACTACATATACGTAATATGGAAGTATTGGTGGTAACGTCATAACTATAAGTGCTGCCGTAACCGATCCTTTAAACTCAAGAAATCGTTCTAAATAATCTTTCTTATATTTTATTGATTCGTAAACCCACTCTGTAAATGAACAAACACCCATCGTTAATATATAAGCAAAAAGCATTCTGTATCCGTAATAAAAGATAGAGAATAAAATCGCTGGCAACATCGCTGCCGATAATATAAAAAATGTATACTTTGTCTCATACTTCCCATGCTGATGAGGTGGAAGTTTCATTAAAAAACTACTCATTATTTGCCCCCTACAGCTTTATCATTCTCTGTTGCTGCGATATGATCTTTAACTAAGAAATTTTTAGCGTATTGAATACTTTCCATAAGTTTCCTATGTGATATACATACATACGAACAACAGCCACACTCAATACAACTCATTATGTCGTCATCGATAGCTTGTCCTATATCACCTTGCATTATTGAATTCTTAATCCCTGTTGGAGATAATCCCATTACACACACATCAATACAACGTCCACATCTTGCACACGCCTCTTCCTCATGGTTTTTTGATTTATCATTTAAAAGAAGTATTGACGATACCGTTTTTAATATAGGAACATCTAAATCTGCTATTGACGTTCCTGTCATTAATCCACCTAAAATAATACGATTATACTTCTCTGGATCAAGGTTAAGTTTCTCTAGTAATGATCTTACAGTCGTACCCATTTTAACTACTATGTTTTGATGATTATCTATATCACCTGATACAGTTATAACTCTATCTATAACAGGTTTAGATTTTTTAATAGCTTCGTATATACCATATATGGTAGATACATTTTGTATCATAACATTAACTGATGAAGGAAGTTCTCCCTTCTTAACCGTTCTGCCAAGTAAAACATATATTAACTGTTTTTCGCCACTATAAGGATACTTACGAGGTAGTTCAGCTATATCAATACTGTTATCTTTTGCAAGTTGTTTCAACTTATCTGTCTGCTCAGTAGTATTACCTTCAAGTGCTACAATTACTCTTTTAATATCTAACTCTTTTTGAATAAATAATATTGTTTCTATTAATTCATCAGCTTTGTTTATTAAAATAGATTGGTCGCAAGTTAAGTAAGGTTCACTTTCTGATGCGTTAATTATAAGAGTGTCTACTTTCGATTTTGAAGAAAAGAATTTAACATAACTTGGAAAACCTGCACCACCCATACCAAGGATACCTGCATTTTTGATAGTATCAACAATATCTTTAGTTGGAGCAAGTTTTGAATAATCACCAGATTGCTCTGATGCTTTAATTATAATGCCTTCTGTGTGCATTAATTTACTATGCTTGATCTGTGTAACATCTTCTACAATCCCATCGACTGATGAATGTATGTCTATAGAAAATCCTGTTTCACTAGCCTTAGCAATAACGTCTCCTGCTTTAACGACTGCACCCTTTTCAACTACTGGGATTGAGTTGTTACAGAACGAATTACTAAGTGGATAGTAAAATAGCTCTCCATCAAGAACTGGCAACGTATTTATTATATTCGCATCAGCAAACTTATTTTGCTTAAGCTTAATACCGCCTTTAATTGAGTAAAGTTTCATATTTTCTTCACCTTGTGTGTTTTACAATTTCAATACTGGTCTCTTTTAGAAGCTCATCTGCTAATAAATCTTCGTATCCATCTAAATAAACGATCCTTGATATACGAGCATTAATAAGCATCTTAGTACATATCGAACATGGTTTATTCGTACAATAAACCACCGCACCATCTGTAGATACGCCATGAACCGCAGCTTGTATTATAGCATTCTGCTCTGCATGAACACCTCTACATATTTCATGATTACTGCCTGATGGAACATTCATAGTTGTCCGTAAACAACCAACTTCTGATGCATGTGGTAATCCCGAAGGAGCACCGTTATAACCTGTAGATATAATGAAATTATCTTTTACTAAAATAGCTCCAACCTGTCTTCTTATACAAGTTGATCTCTCTTTTGCAACTTCTGCCATTCTCATAAAATATTCATCCCAACCAATACGATCCATAAAATATCTACCTATTATATATTATTTCTATACATATTCTATAACTCATACAAAATCACTCTACTTTATGTAAAGAGGAAATGCAAGACACAATTTTTGTACTATTTTCTTTACTGACAATATCTTCTCTTTATTATCAATATTATTAAGCACCTCAATTATCAGGTCTGCGATCGATTCCATCTGTGCTTCGCACATACCACGACTTGTAATCGCAGCTGTTCCAATTCTAATTCCACTTGTAATAAATGGTGACTGTGTTTCATATGGTATAGTATTTTTGTTTGTTGTAATATTTGCAGCATCTAGTGCTATCTGACAATCTTTACCTGTTAAACCTTTACTTCCAACATCTAACAGTAATAAATGGTTATCTGTACCACCTGATACAATTCTAAAACCTTTTGCAATTAATGCATCTGATAAAGCTTTTGCATTTTTAACAATTTGAAACTGATACGCTTTATACTCATTACTTAAACACTCTTTCAACGCTACAGCTTTAGCAGCGATAACGTGCATCAATGGTCCACCTTGCATACCAGGAAAAACAAATGAATTAACTTTCTTAGCGATCGCTTCATCATTACAAAGTATCATTCCACCTCTTGGCCCACGCAATGTTTTATGAGTTGTTGTTGTAACAATATGTGCAAACTCCATTGGAGACGGATGAGCACCTGCTGCAACTAAACCTGCAATGTGTGCCATATCAACCATAAGATATGCTCCGATCTCATCGGCTATATCTCTAAAAGCTTTAAAATCTATAATGCGAGAATATGCTGACGCACCTGCAACTATCATCTTAGGTTTATGCTCTTTCGCTAACGCTCTAACATTATCCATATCTAATATTTCGGTATCTTTTGAAACACCGTACGATACAACTTTTAAAAACTTACCTGAAAAGTTTACTGGTGATCCATGAGTTAAATGTCCTCCATGTGAAAGATCCATACCCATGATCGTATCGCCCACTTCAAGCAATGAAAAATATGCTGCAAAATTTGCTTGTGAACCTGAGTGAGGCTGAACGTTTACATAATTACATTTAAAAACTTCCTTAGCTCTTTCAATAGCAAGACTCTCAACCGTATCAACAAACTCGCAACCACCGTAATATCTTTTACCAGGATATCCTTCGGCATACTTATTTGTAAGTAATGAACCTTGTGCTTCCATTACTGCTACTGATACAAAATTCTCTGATGCAATTAATTCTAAATGCTCTTCTTGACGATTTGCCTCTTGCATTATCGCCTTGTAAATCTCACTATCTGCTTTCTCTAATACTTTGTAATCCATTCGTAACCCCTAAAAAACAAAATTATATATTTATAAAAAACTAACTCTTTTAACTATGAAAAAAATAACATATAAATAGTTTAAAAATCAAACTCTATAACAGTTCTTAATATTAACATCAACTGCTTTATAAAATCTAATTTATAAAAATTTTAACTATGAAAAATATTAACGCCTAAACTGTTTAATAAAACTGTTCATAATATTAACGTTTAAATTATTTAATAAAATCAACCTATGTCTAATTTATCTACTCTAATCTGATGACGTCCACCATCAAACTCTGTTGATAAAAACTTATCAATTATTGATTTGATTAACTCTATATCGTCACCGAAAACTCTGGCACCTAACGATAACACATTTGCATCATTATGCTTTCTTGTCATCTCAGCTAACTCTTCACTTGAACACACCGCAGCCCTTATACCATCAAAACGGTTCGCCGCAATCGACACTCCGATACCTGTGCCACATATAAGTATACCAACTTGTGAACGCTCTGATAAAACCTCTTTCACAACTGCTTGAGCGTAATCAGGATAATCAACAGACTCTAACGAATAACAGCCACAATCGGTTATCTTATACCCTTTCGTATTTAGATAATCTACTACTACTAATTTTAACTCATAACCTGCATGGTCTGAGCCCACTGCGATATTTACTATCTTACTCATCAACCTATCCTCATCATAAAATATATTACTCTACTTTCTTTAACTTACACTTTTAAAAACATTACACTAAATCTACTTTTGAACTTGCTCTCAAAACTTTGTCAACTAGCTTAAAACATATCGCAAAATTCTATTCATAAACTTGCCCAACTAAACTTTGTCAACTAGCTTAAAATATATCGCAAAATTCTATTCATAAACTTGCCCAACTAAACTTTGTCAACTAGCTTA
>CAMQYB010000046.1 GCA_947039055.1 uncultured Deferribacteraceae bacterium | reverse complement strand
GATGGTACAAGTTATACTACGCATGGAAATACTACATTCGATAATAAAGGTAACTCTTGGACAACTTATGACGATGACAATGATGATAACTATTAAAATAATAGTGGCATAACTGATTTAATTATCTATTGACTGATTGAAAGTTAGCTGAAGATTGATTGAGAGTTTCTTTATAACACATTTATTATAGCTTTTAATTTTTAGCACCCAAATATAAAATTATAAATATGAGAATAGTTTTGTAAAACTTCAAACTCATATTTATTATCTATCATACAAACTCTTTTTAATAAATTATTACTCTCTAGCAACCTAAACTGAATACTGCTTCATACATATGTTACTAATCTGCATAGCTATT
This sequence comes from uncultured Deferribacteraceae bacterium, assembly GCA_947039055.1. GTDB lineage: Bacteria > Chrysiogenota > Deferribacteres > Deferribacterales > Mucispirillaceae > CAMQYB01. The sequence goes on along the minus strand of CAMQYB010000046.1, from coordinate 10,444 downwards.
TTTTATAATTTATCATCAATTTTCTTACTTAAAGTTAATCCATCTTAGTTCATAAACAGTTTTGTAATATCATTATAAAAAGCGAAAGCCATAAGTGAAAGCAGTAGTAGTAATCCTACAGTTTGAAAGCCACCAATTATTTTTTCGTTAATTTTTCTACGTGTGATTGATTCTACGGCTAATATAAATAGATGTCCACCATCAAGCACAGGAATAGGTAGAAGATTAAACACAGCTAAATTTATAGATATAATAGCAATGAAAAATAACAGTGCACCAGGTCCAGAATCAGCAGAATCGGCAGTTGTTTTAACTATCATAATAGGTCCACCAACTTGGTCGGTTGGAGCAGAACCAGATATTAGTTTTCCAAGACTTACAAAAATTAATTTTGAAAAATCATAACTTCTAATAACGCCTAATTTAAGTGATTCAAAAAATCCATAACTAACTAAAATATTTCCCTCAATAGGAGAAACTCCAGCTATTCCGACAGTAAGTTCGCCTTCTTTACTTTCCATTGGTGTTAGTTTAAGGTCTACTGTTTTGCCATCTCTATCAACTTTGACTAATAATTCAGTTGCTGGATTTGCTCTTATTTTATCTCTTACATCGTTCCAATTAGATACGCTTTCATTGTTGATTGAAATAATTTTATCTTCACGAATTAACTCAGCTTTATTAGCAGGATAATCAGGCACTACTCTTCCTATAATAGGTGGAAGAACTAAACCAATTCCGATATCGCCAACAGCTTCAGTTTCGTTTAATGCGTTAGGTTGATCAACTACTCTTGGAGTAACCGTTTTTACTGTTCCATCATCTAAAGTGATTTCAATGTTTTTATTAGGATTGAGTGCAATATAAGATGATAACTCACTCCATGATTGAATATTTTCTTGATCAGCCTTTACAATTAAATCTCCGATTTTAAGCCCAGCTATTTCAGCAGGAGAGTTAATATCAACAGTACCTATTTGAGCTTTATAATCAGGAATACCCGATGCAAAAAGTCCCCAAAAAATGACTATAGCAAGTAAGAAATTAAATAATGGTCCACCGATTACTATTAAAGCACGTTTAAATCTGTTTACATCTGTTAACGCTCTGCCTACTAGTTCTGGTGTTTCATTATTTTTTATATCGTCAGGACTTTCGCCGTACATTTTAACGTATCCACCAAGTGGTATCGCAGATATTAGATACTCAGTTTCACCGTATTTAAATCCAACAACTTTAGGTCCAAACCCAATTGAAAATTTTTCTACATAAACATTTGATAATTTTGCAAAAACGAAATGTCCTAACTCGTGTATAAAAACTAAGAAAGCTAATACACCGATAGCTATTAATATTGTCATAAATTCCTCTTATACTTTTAACTCATATTGTGACGTAAACTCAAATCTATAAATACTTTTTTGTCGATTTACAATTCCAACTTATATAGTATCTAGAACTGATTTATAGTTGTCTAAAATCATTTAAACTTTTTAATTATTTGTTCAGCTTTTTCATAAGCTTTTTTTGAAGAATCTATTGCATCATAAACAGTTTTAGAATCTTCAAAATCAATCTCTTCAATCGCTAACTCTACTATTTTTGTTATATCCATAAATTTTATATCTCCCTTCAAGAAAGCCATAACGGCTGCTTCATTTGAAGAGTTAAGCATTATAAATCTTTTATTACTGTTACTTTCAAGTGCATCTAAGGCTATCTGCAATGCTTTAAACCTTGTAAAGTCTGGCTTAAAGAAAGTGAGTTCTCCAACTTCTGCAAGATCCAGACATTTAGCTGCATTTTGAACTCTACCTGGATACGCTAAGGCATATGAGATAGGTATTTTCATATCAGGATAACCTAGCTGTGCGATAGTTGATCCATCGTTGTAATTAACTAATGAGTGGATAATACTTTCTGGATGTATAACAACATTCAATTTAGTATGATCTATATTAAAGAGGTATTTAGCCTCAATAAGTTCTAAACCTTTATTCATCATCGTTGCAGAATCGATTGAAACTTTATTACCCATAAACCATTTTGGATGGTTTAACGCTTCTTCAATTGATATATAATCCATCGAATCTGATGGACGAGTTCTAAAAGGACCACCTGAGGCAGTTAAGGTAATTGACTCAATATCTTTTGTATTATGTCCGATTAATGATTGAAATATAGCCGAATGTTCAGAATCAACTGGAACGATATTTGATCCAGTTTCTTTTGCACGGTTGATAATAATATCCCCTGCTGTGACTAAAGATTCTTTATTTGCAAGTGCTATATCTATTCCGTGATCAACTATCATATACGCAGAATTAATTCCATTTATACCAGTTGCAGCGTGCAGAACCATATCAATATCTAATGTTTCAAGATAGCTTTTTAATATGTTTTCATAGTTTGGATCAGTTGTTAAAAACGAATGTTTAGCACCTGTATCACTTTGTATTTGATCAAGTAATTTTTCGTTATTATGTGCAGTTATAAACTCTATTAAGAATTTATCTTGATTTTGCATTAATAGTTCAATAGCTTGAGTACCGATAGATCCTGTTGCACCGATTATTCCGATTTTTTTTCTTTTTTGCATATTATTAATCTCTCACATTTACCAAACTTTAATATATGTATCTAAAATATTTATGTAAAGCAATAGCAACGGTGATGCAAATATAATAGAATCAAATCTATCATACATACCACCATGCCCAGGAATTAATGTTCCTGAATCTTTTACGTTAGCAGATCGTTTAATCATTGATTCAATTAGATCGCCTAACACACCGATCACGATTATTTCAAGAGTCATTAATGTCATCCAAACAACTGATTTTTCTAATAGATAGTGATTAATAAGTAATCCAGCTATCAAGGCAAATACAGTTCCTCCGATTAATCCTTCGATAGATTTTTTCGGACTAACAGCTTCAATCAATCTATGTTTACCAAATTTCACTCCCACAAAATATGCGAACACATCTGAACACCATACAACAAAGTAGAGGTATAGTAACCATTCATAAGATATATCTCTTATCAAAAATAAAGTTGATAGACATAATGGTAGCATAATTGATGCAACAAATGTAACAGATATATCTACAAACGCATCTTTAATAGGGTTTTTGCTTACCATTTTAATTATAAATAGAGTAACAAAAAGGGTAAATAAATATGCTATAAGTATAAGGTGTAGTTTGAAAAATATAAGGTGTGTGATGACTATCGCTGATACGTATATCGGTATAGAAGAGATTAGATGCTCATTGTTTTTAAGTAATGCTACAAGTTCACGAGTTATAAGCATATTTACTATTAATATCAATATGAAAAATATACGATGATCAGCATATATGGTTGCATAAATCGATAACACTGCAAGTATCGATCCTGCTATAATTCTTTTAATTAACTCTGCATTCTTATGACCCATCTTAGATTGCTCCAATTTTATTGACGTTATAATACTTTATCATATAATCATAATAAAGTTGTAAAATTTTTTTATATATTAGATTTGAAGAATGAGATTATTCATCAACCTTGCCATATCTTCTAACACGTTGAGAGAATTCTATCACTGCTTCATTAAAATCAGTTTCATTAAAATCTGGCCATAGCTTATCGGTAAATATCATTTCAGAGTAAGCAAGTTGCCATAGCATGAAATTACTAATACGATTTTCTCCTGAAGTTCTTATGAGTAGATCAATATCTGGCATCATCGGGTTATAAAGATAATCGTTAAATAAGCTTTGATTGATTTGATTAACTTTTATATCACCTTTTAGCACAGATTTAGCGATAGCTTTAGTTGCATCAAGAATTTCATCTTTACCACTATATGATATAGCTAGATTTAAAACCATACCAGTATTTGATGAAGAGTCTTCTCTAAGTTTTTGAATAGTATCTTGAGTTTTATCAGGTAGTCTATCTAATTTCCCTGAAGCTATGAATGAGATATTATTGCTGATGATAGTTTTGCGTTCAGTTTCAAGATATTCTTGAAGAAGTTTCATTAGATATTGCACTTCTTTTGTTGGACGATCAAAATTTTCAGTAGAGAACGTAAACATAGATAAATATTTTAGATTAAGGCTTGCTGCATGAGTTATTATTTTTCTAACAGCGTTAGCACCCTCTCTATGTCCAGCCATTCTAGGCAGTAGACGTTTCTTCGCCCATCTGCCGTTACCGTCCATTATTATTGCTATATGTTTAGGTACAATGTTACCTCTATTTTGTTGCAAAGTTAAATCTCCATCACTTCTTTTTCTTTAGCTACAGTTATGTCGTCGATATTTTTAATTGAAGCGTCAGTGATTTTTTGAATATCATCTAACATTTTTTTAGAATCATCTTCACCGATAGCTTTATCTTTTTCAAGTTTTTTCATCTGCTCGTTAGCGTCTCTTCTTTCATTTCTTATAGCTACTTTAGTATCTTCAGATATTTTTTTAATAATTTTCACAAGATCTTTACGTCTATCTTCAGTTAATTGAGGAAAAGGAATTCTTACAACTTTCCCATCATTAGATGGATTGAAACCCATTTGAGAAGTTTGAATAGCTTTTTCAATCTCTTTAATTAAAGTAGGTTCCCAAGGAGTTACAGTAACCATTCTAGGCTCAGGAATAGATAAGGTTGCAACACCTGCAAGTGGAGTTGGAGTTCCGTAATAATCTACTTTAATATTATCAAACATAGATAGAGTCGCTCGTCCAGTACGAATACCTTTAAGCTCTTCTTTATAGTGTACTATTGTTTTCTCAATTTTCTCGTTTAAATTTTTAATTACTGATTGAGGCATGATATCTCTCCCTTTATTTTCCTTTAACTAATGTTCCGATTTTTTCGCCTTGTACTATATTCAATAGATTGTTTTTACCGAACATATCAAAAATTATAAGTGGTATATTGTTATCCATACACATACTAATTGCGGTTGAATCCATAACTTCTAATCGTTTTGTTAATACATCTAAATAACTTATTTCATCATATTTAGTAGCTGTGCTATCTTTTTTCGGATCAGCAGAATATATTCCATCAACTTTTGTTGCTTTTAGAACTATCTCAGCATTGATTTCAGATGCTCTTAAAGTTGCTGTTGTATCGGTTGTAAAATATGGATTACCAGTTCCTGCTGCAAAAATAACTACTCTATCTTTTTCAAGATGTCGCATAGCTCTTCGTCTTATGTAAGGCTCTGCTATTTGACGCATCTCAACAGCTGATTGCACTCTTGTTGGAATACCTACTTCTTCTAACATGCTTTGAACAGCAAGACAGTTGATAACCGTTGCAAGCATACCCATGTGATCTGCAGTAACACGATCCATACCTTTAGATGCAAGCGATACGCCTCTAAAAATATTACCACCACCGATAACAATACCTATTTTTATACCAAGAGAATGGATTGATTGAATTTCTCCAGCGATATATTTTATAATATCATTATCAATACCGTAACCTGTATTACCCATTAACGCTTCGCCAGACAGTTTAAGAAGAATTCGATTGTATTTAATGTCCATAATGTATTACAAAACCTCTTATTATATTTTATTCAGTATATTAATATTTTTCAATATTTAATTCAACATAGTTTAGTATTGAGTAGCAAGTGAAAATTATTTAATTAATTTGCCTACTCTATCAAGTCTAACTTTAGACTCCTCTCCTTGACCCCAAGACCAGTAGATCATTAAAGCTTCACCAACAACTAACTCTTTATCAACTAATCCCCAAAACCTACTATCAAAACTTGAGTCACGATTATCGCCTAATACAAAATAAGTATTTTCTGGAACAGTAAATTCATTAACATTATCTCTTGTTGATACATCTGGTGGATAGATAATAGCTGAGTTAAATTTTGTGAAATCAGATACAACTGTTTCTCCGTTTCTGACTATACGTTTATTCACAATTTCTATCTTATCTCCTGGTGCTCCAACAACTCTTTTGATATAATCCATTGATGGATCAAGAGGGTATTTGAACACTATTACATCATCAACTTCAGGATCAGAGAATAGATAAGCTACTTTACTAACTAATATGTGATCTCCAACTAACAACGTGTCTAGCATTGATCCTGTTGGGATTTTATATGCTTGTACAAGGAAAGTTCTTATTATCATCGCTATTACAAATGCTACTATAATAGAGTCAACAGTTTCTCTAACCGTGCCAGGTTTCTTTATTTCTTTACTCATAATACTATTTAATACCTTCCTAAAATGTCTGATAACTAAACTAAGTTCATAGTAGAGATAAGCAGATTATTATTTATCATCTCCGATTTTCAAGACTGCAAGAAAAGCTTCTTGAGGTAGTTCAACTGATCCGATCTGTTTCATTCGTTTCTTACCTTCTTTCTGTTTTTCAAGTAGTTTTCTTTTACGTGATATATCTCCGCCGTAACATTTAGCAATAACATCTTTTCTATATGCTTTAACAGTACTACGAGCTAAAACTTTACTACCGATCGCTGCTTGAATTGCTACTTCAAACATCTGTCTTGGAATAACTTCTTGCATCTTCTCAACCAATATTCTACCTTTATGTTCGATCTGATCTCTATGAGCAATGATTGATAAAGCATCAACTGGTTCTTTATTTATTAAAATATCAAGCTTAACAAGGTTACTCTGTTTAAACTCTGAAAACTCATAATCAAATGATGCGTATCCTCTTGAACACGATTTTAATTTATCATAGAAATCTATCACTATTTCAATTAAAGGAAGTTGATACTCTAATATAACTCTTGTTGGAGAAAGATATCTCATATCAGTTTGATATCCTCTTCTTTGTTGCAACAATTTAATCACAGCACCAAGATATTCAGATGGAAGTATAAGTGTTGCAGATATAAATGATTCTTCAATCTTAACTATACATGATGCATCAGGCATATCGGCAGGGTTATCCACCTCTATCATAGTTGAGTCTGTTTTATAAACTTTAAATACAACTGTTGGAGCAGTTGATATTAGATTAAGATTAAACTCTCTCTCTAATCTCTCTTGAATAATCTCCATGTGTAGTAAACCTAAAAATCCACATCTAAATCCAAATCCTAAAGCAACTGATGACTCTGGTTCAAATGTTACAGCTGAGTCGTTCAATATTAATTTCTCAAGCGATTCTCTTAGTGCTGGATAATCAGTTGAGTCGATAGGATATAATCCACAAAACACAACTGGTTTAATAAGTTTAAACCCTGGGAAAGGAGAGGTTGTTTTACGTTTCTGATGAGTTACAGTATCACCAATCTTAACCTCAGTAAGCTCTTTAATTGATGCTGAAATAAATCCAACTTCACCAACTGATAGTTTAGGGACAGCGATCGCTGCTGGAGTAAATTTACCAACCTCTAAGGTTTCGTAATCACGACCAGTTGAAAGTAGAGTGATCTTATCACCTTTAGTAATCGTACCATCAATAACTCTAATCAGTACGATTATCCCTCTGTAAGTATCATACCATGAATCAAATATCATAGCTTTTAGTGGAGCTTCAGGATCACCTGATGGAGAGGGTATATTTTTAACTATCGCTTCTAAAATTTCTTTAGTTCCGATACCTTCTTTTGCTGATGCTAAGATAGCTTCAGATGCGTCTATCCCGATAGAGTCTTCAATCTCTGCCTTAACTTTCTCTACATCAGCAGATGGTAGATCTATTTTATTAATCACAGGAACGATCTCTAAATTTTGATCAACAGCCATATTTGTATTGGCTATTGTTTGTGCTTCAACACCTTGTGACGCATCAACAACCATTAACGCTCCTTCACAAGCAGCGAGTGATCTTGAAACTTCATAAGTAAAATCAACATGCCCTGGGGTGTCGATTAAGTTTAGGATATATTTATTACCATCATCAGCTATGTATGATAAACAAACAGTTTGTGCTTTGATAGTTATACCACGTTCTCTTTCTATATCCATAGAGTCAAGAACTTGCGACTTCATTGATCTTTCATCTAAACCGCCAGTAAACTGGATAAGCCTATCGGCTATCGTGGACTTACCGTGATCGATATGTGCTATAATAGAAAAATTACGTATATTTGATGACAATTTTACGACTCCAATATAAACTTTAACGTACTATCTTACAATAATATGAATATATTTCAAGTATCTTTTCATTAAAACTGAAAACAGTTGTACGGATAAAATTTTTATTTATCAAATAGAGACGTTAAATGCCTTATATCATATATGATATAGAGTTTAATATTTCTTTAATTGTTTTAAAATATCTGAGATAATCTTATTTTTTAAAGAGTAATAAACCCAACCACCATCTTTTCTTGAGTTCAATATAGTTGCATCTTTCAATATTTTTAGATGTTGTGATAGATTAGATTGCGATACTTTAAATTTCTCTTGAATAACACAAACACATAATTCTCCACTTTCTGATAGTAGATTAATGATATCCATTCTTAACGGATGTGCTAACGCTTTGAATATTTTTAACTCTTTCTCCATAATATATTAACCTCTTAAAATGTGACGATATTAAATTAAATGCTTTTTGTGATATTAGATACTAGTTGGTACGATCGATCAACAGTTGTAAATGATCAAGAGTTGTAATATTCTATAATTACAAATAGTAGATGTTGTGAATACGATCAGTTACAAATGCTAAAAAATTATAAATAACTGATATTATAAAAAACCCCACTGTAAAATTTACAAAGTTACAGTGGTTCAATTATTTGATAACAAGCGATACAAGTTTTTACTTATTTAAAATATAAACGATATCAGATTAAATATGTATCCTATTATTATAATCCCAACTGTGACTAATGCAATAAATATAAATAACAGTTTTTTAGTCATAACACTTTTTAAGATAATCATAGATGGAATTGATAACGCAGCTGCACTCAACATAAACGCTAAAACTGTTCCAAGTGGCATACCTTTATTGTAAAATGCGTTACCTATAATCATTGCAGACATCTCATCTGTATATATAGGCACTCCTGCAACGGTTGCTAAAAGAACTGAGATATATTTTGTAGAACTAATAAAACTTTCTACTAACTGCTCAGGTATGTAATTATGAATAGCACTTCCGATCGCAATACTTATAACTATATATATCCACGTCTTTTTAAGTATAGATAACATCTGTGTTTTAGAGTAGGTAACTCTATCTTTCTTTGTAAGCTGTTTTATGTTTGTGTTTATGTTTATATTATTGCTATCACCACTATCACAACATGAGGTGGTGGTATCGTTTGGAGTGGTGTCAGGAGTTGAACTGCAACAAGCAGTTTTGTTATTGCTATCGTCTAACGCACTACTTTTATTGTCGTGAATATTGTTATCTAATGTTGAACTACAACAAGCAGTTTTGTTATTGCTATCGTCTAACGCACTACTTTTGTTGTCGTGAATATTGTTATCTAATGTTGAACTGCAACAAGCAGTTTTGTTATTGCTATCGCCTAACGCACTACTTTTATTGTCGTGAATATCGTTATCAAGCTTAGAACTGCAACAAGCAGTTTTGTTATCGCTATCGCCTAACGCACTACTTTTATTGTCGCCACTACCACAACGGCTGTTACTTACCACACCGCTACTACAACTACTAGTAACTGTATCACCACTACCACTACCACTAATTGCAGATCCACAACCACCACCGTTATTGTCTAACAGTAATTCTTTTCTTAGGTTCAGTTTTTCGATAATAGTTCCTGCAGTAACGGCTAAAATGACACCGATTACCGTATAAATTATACCGATCTTTACACCAAAAATTGTGATTAAAAATATTAGTGAGGCTAAATCTATTAATGGTGAAGCTATCAGAAACGAGAACGATACACCGATCGGAACGCCAGTTCTTGCAATACCTATAAATATCGGGATAGACGAACACGAACAGAATGGTGATATAATTCCAAGCCCTGCACCGATTAAGTTCGCTCTAATACCTTTATATTTAATCAACATCTTTTCAATTTTATTTGATGAAAAATACGATTGAATATATGATATAATAAAAATAATAACCGATATCAATATGAAAATTTTCACAACTTCATATAAAAAAAAGTGCAACGATATAACTATCTTTTGATTTAAATCCAAATTTAAAACTCCAAATACATAGAATATCAGATCTGATAACCATGTCATTTTAATAAATATATTTATTAATAATTCTCCAAAATCCATAAGTGTCTCCTTGTAACCATATTATGATATTATAATATGCTAATATGATATTGAAGTCAATATTTATATTGTGGTAGTTTACCTATTGATAAATTGATAGTTTTTGTAAGACTATAATTAGAGATATAATCGTTGTTGATAAAGTATTGGTATGTGGATAAAATTTTACAAACTAAAAGGTTAGTAAGCTAGAGTAATTAATTGTA
>CAMQYB010000045.1 GCA_947039055.1 uncultured Deferribacteraceae bacterium | reverse complement strand
TCTATCTCATAAAGCTCACAGGTGTTTTAAACTCTATTTACAGAAACGTGATTTTATCTCATAAAGCTCACAGGTGTTTTAAACTTTATTTACAGAAACGTGATTCTATCTCATAAAGCTCACAGGCGTTTTAAACTCTATTTACAGAAACGGAGGTTTATCTGATAAAATTCATAGGTGTTTTATTTTCAAATTTCGGTGCAGGGAGAGTTTCTTTTCCGTGTTCGATAAGTTTCATCACCCATGCCATATTTTTTGCAAAAGTTTTTAAAGTTTGTAATCCTTCGATATCTTGTTCAACCTCTCCTATATCACGACCATGTATAACGTTCCAATAATTTCCTGCAGGAATTATCATTTCTGCAAATAAAAGATAGTTTGTAAGGCTATTAAATGTAACAACTCCTGCTGAACGTCTTGTCACAGCGACTGCTCCACCAACTTTATGTCTAAAAAGTCCATCGTTCTTTGCTCCAACATAGAAGGCTCTATCCATTAACGCTTTAAGATTAGATGACATTCCTGCAAAATGTACAGGTGTTCCGAATATAATTGCATCAGCTTCAATCATCATCTGTATCGCACTATTTACTATATCATCATCTATTACGCAACGCTCATCTAACGTTTTCCCACATACGCCACACGCACTACAACATCTTATAACGTCCGTTCCAAGTTGTAGAATATTAGTGTCTATCCCCTCACTTTCTAACTCTTTAGAGATAAAATTTAATGCTATGTTCGTATTTCCTTTTTTTCTAGGTGATCCGTTTATTGCTAATACATTCATATATATATACCTCTTAAAAGCTATCTGATTTATTTTCAGCAGTATAAAACTAATTTTCTATTTAAGAAAGTAGTAAATTCAAAATAGAGGATAACGTAATTGACAAAGGGTACTATTAAAAGTAGAATATAAAAATATGAACACTATTATAGAGATATATATAATATAGTAAAATTGTAGTATTTTATTATGAGTATTTTATATTTGATACAGTGTTCTGATGTTTAATTATAATTAGTAGTTAAAAGAGAGGGGAGATAATGCGTTTAATACTTTCAGTTGTGTTATCGTTATTTTTAGTAGGTTGTTTGACTCAAAGTGTTGAGAAAGCTGGTTTAGAAGTTGTAAAAATTCTAAATACTAAAGATTACGGCAAACTATGGGATCAATATATTGACGAAGGAACAAAGGTAGAAATTGATCTTATTATGGATAATGCAAAAAAATCTCAAAATTCAGATTTGTTAGTGATGACGAGGATAGGTATTCCTGAAGAGGATCTTGAGAGTGTAACACCTAAAGAATATTTCATGCAGTTGTGGAAATTTTCTGTGGATTTAGGTAGTAAAGGGCAAGACGTAGAGCAGTCTACAATTGTATATAAAAACGTAAAAATGATAGATAAAGATAATGCTGCTATCTTATCGGATAACGATTTTCTAAGTAATAAATTGTATCTAGTTAAAATAGAAGGCAAGTGGTATCTTAATATGGAGAGTAGGTAAGAAAGTCAATATTAAGGTTACGATATTTATAAAAATTCAAACACTATAATCGGATTGGTTACAATGTGTTAAATATGTAGTAATATATTAAGCATAATATGTATTGCAGATATAGTGTTATGATGACACATAAGGTTATGTTGTTTTAAAAAGGAGTATACAATGCGTTTAGTGATTTCAATTGTTTTGTCGTTATTTTTAGTAGGATGTTTTTCTCAGAGTATTGAAAAAGTAGGTAAAGATATTGTAACTAATTTGAACGATAAAAACTATGACAAATTATGGGATAAATATATCGATGAAGATACAAAAAATGAGATGAAAAATGATTTAGATGAAGTCATGAAGGATCAAGAAGTAGGAGCATTGATGTTGGCTATGATGGGTGTTCCTAAGGATAAAATGGAAACATTAACACCTAAAGAGTTGTTCGGATATGTAATGAGTCTTGTAGATCCAGCAGGTGATACTGAATCTGATACGGAAAGTTTTCTTATATATAAAGGTGTTGAATTAATTGATGAAAACACAGCTATTATTCTTCTTGGCAATGATGTAAGTACTAGTGGTTTCGGTGAGTTACGATTAGTTAAAATAGATAATAAATGGTACTTTAATATGGCTGAAAACGATTCAGAAACAGTAGAAGAAGTAGAAGAAGTAGAAGCAGTAGAAACAGTAGAAGATGTTGATGTTGATGAAACTGTTGAAGAGACGGAAGTTAAATAATAAGTTTAGAGTTACGATTGTTTGATATGTATAAGTGCGGTTGATTCTTATATAAGTTAGGAAATTGTAATAAGTGTGATTTATATATATAAGTTACACTTGTAATAAGTTTGATTTAAAGGTAGTAAAAACTATTGTATTTGATACTGTAATTTGTAAAAAATATGAGTAGTGATAAATAGTGTTTTGATGTTGAATAAAAATTAGTAGTTGGAAAAGGAGTATACAATGCGTTTAGTACTTTCGATTGTTTTGTCGTTATTTTTAGTAGGATGTTTTTCTCAAAGTCTTGAAAAAGTTGGTGAGGATGTTGTAAGTAGTTTAAATAATAAAGATTATGATAAGCTATGGGATAAGTATATTGATGATGAAACTAAAGCTGAGCTTACAAGTGATATTGATGAAGTTAAGAAGGCACCTATGGTTGGTGCGTTGGTAATGTCTATGGTTGGTATCCCTGAGGATAAAATGGCTGAGATAACGGCTAAAGAATATTTCGGATATATTATGAGTTTTTTCATGAGCATGGGTGATTTAGAGCCAGGTGCTGAAAGATTAGTGCTTGTATATAATGGTATTGAAGTAGTCGATGATGATAACGCTATTATTTTATTAGGTGAGAATTCTATGATTGAAGAGTTAGACCTAGTTAAGATTGGTGGCAAATGGTATTTCTCTATGACAGATGGTGCTGAAGATACAGTTGATATTGATGAAACTATTGAGAGTATCGAAGAGGTAGAGATACCAGTAGATACTAAATAATATATTTGATATTAAGGTTAAGGTTTTTTAATAGACTTTAACCTTATAATATATCTAGTCAAGAATATTGATCAAGTTGACATTATTTGTAATTAAGATTTAATATTTTGAAGTTACTTAATCGGTTAAAATATTATTAATATCGTACGGTATGGGGAGAGAATTCTTATATCAAACAATATAAATATATATATGCTGGTTAAGTAACTTTGTATTAATATGATAAATAGTGTATACTGTTTAGGATTTCTAACAAGAGTGTTGGTTATAAAAAATAATAAAGGGTTTCTAGTTGCAACATATAAAATATTTTGAAAACTGTATATCAGAGTTCTCTAAACTTCCAGGCATAGGCAGAAAAACTGCAATGCGTCTAGCTCTTCATATATTAAAAATGAAACCAGAGTCTGCAAAAAGATTAGCCTTAAGCGTAGTTGAGCTTAAAGAGAAGATCAAATTTTGTGTTGAATGTGGTTCTATTTCTGAAGATGATATGTGTGGCGTATGTTTATCTAATAGTAGAGACCGTTCTGTACTCTGTGTAGTTGAAGAAGCGAAAGATGTTTTAGTTATAGAACAGACAGCGCATTTTCATGGTTTATATCATGTGCTTGGAGGTAAGATATCACCACTTGATGGGATAGCACCAAGCGATCTATCGTTTAGTAGTTTAATAAGAAGAATAAAAGAGCATAACGTAGAAGAACTTATCATCGCAACAAATCCTGATGCTGATGGTGAGACAACTGCAATATACATAATCAGGCTCTTATCAGATATAGAAGGATTAAAAATTACCAAATTAGCAAGTGGTATACCTATTGGTTCGTTAATTGAGTACGCTGATGATTTCACAATGATGCGTGCATTAGAAAATAGAAATATATTCAAAGGATAAAGACATCAAAAAAGTATTAATAAATTCAACTAGTAGAGAAGTTCGTATTGCCATACTAGATGATGGAGATTTGATAGAACTTTTTATTGAAAGAGTTGGAACAAAATCTATTGTAGGTAATATATATAAAGGTAAGGTTGTCAAAGTTCTCCCAGGTATGCAATCTGCATTTGTAGAAATTGGGATGAAGAAAGCAGCATTTATTCATGTTTCTGATATGAACCCTAAAACTGTTAAAGAGCTTAATTGCATAGGTTTAGATGCTAAAGTAATTAAGGGTGAAGATGCTGACGGTATCGAGGTTGATCAAACTGAATTAATAGAGTTAGAGGTTGAAAACAATCATAACAATATCATAAAATACCCTTCAATCGAGGAACAGATTTCAGAATCAGAAGAGATCGTTGTTCAAGTTACAAAAAATTATATCGGTGCTAAAGGTGCAAGACTTGTTAAACATATTTCTATCCCTGGAAGGTTTATAGTTTTAATGCCTAACTCTAATCACATCGGAGTTTCAAGAAAAATAGAGTCATCAGTTGAGAGAGAAAGATTGGTATCTATTTTAGAAGAGATCTGTCCAGAGGGTTATGGGCTAATAGCAAGAACAGTTAGTTCATCAGTAAGTAGAGATCAGTTAAAAGATGATTTAGATATTTTACTTAGGATAGTTGAGAAATTAGATAAAGATATAAAAACTGCAAAAGCCCCATCAAAACTTTACGAAGATCACGATTTAATATTTAAAATTTTACGTGATATAGCGTCACCTGAAGTATCAAAAATTATTATTGATAGTAAAGAAGATTACGAAAAGATGTCAAACTATCTGCAAGAGTATATGCCTAAGTGCGAAGTTAATATCGAATATTACGAAAATAATAAAGTGTCGTTATTTGACGCATACAATATTGAATTGGAAATTGATAAGATACTTGATAAAAAAGTATGGCTAAAATCAGGTGGATATATAGTTGTCGATTACACAGAAGCTTTAACTGTGATAGATGTAAACACTGGTAAATTTGTAGGAAGTTACGATTTTAATGATACTATACTTAAAACAAATTTAGAGGCTGCAAAAGAGATCGCTTTACAATTAAAACTTAGAAATATAGGTGGAATCATAATTATTGATTTCATAGATATGGAACCTGATGAAGATAAAGCAAAAGTCTTAGCTGTGTTAGAAGAGCATCTAAAAGGTGATAGAGCTAAAGCTTTAGTTATAGATATTACTATTTTAGGATTAGTTGAAATAACTAGAAAACGTGTTCAAGAACCTGTTGCAAAAATCATAACTGAGCCGTGTCCGTACTGTGAAGGAAAAGGAATGGTTAGATCAAGAATTACTGTAAGTTACGATATAATGAGAGCTATTACCAAACTTGCAAGAAGTATGAAGAAGAGGATAGTTGTTGAAACTCATAACGATATTGCGGATATTATTCTTGATAATGAGAAAGAAAATATTGATATTCTTGAATCAACTAATAGCGTTAGTATAGTTATAAAATCCAATCCAATGCTTAGTTATGAGCAGTATAAGATTACGAGTTCTTGATAGATGGCTACATACGATCGTAAAGATAAGTTTTACCAGAAAGCAAAAAGAGAGGGTTATCTATCTCGTGCAGCATATAAGCTGATAGAGATTGATAAGAAATATAAACTGTTTAGAAAAAGTATGACAGTTCTTGATTGTGGTGCAGCACCTGGTGGTTGGAGTCAAGTTGCCTTAGAGAAGATAGGTAAGGACGGTAAAGTTGTAGGTGTGGATCTTGATGAGATAAAGGGCATTCACTCACCTAATTTTATAGGCGTTGTTGGTGATATAGAGCTTGATGAAATTCTTGAAAAGCTACTAACTATATCTAATAGATACGATCTTGTGATATCAGATATTGCACCAAATACGATAGGTGTTAGAGATGCTGATCACTATAATTCTTATGAACTTGTGATGACAGTTTTTTCATTAGTTAAAAAATGTTTAGATAATGGTGGCACATTTATCTTCAAGTTATTTGAAGGAGAATTGAGGTCTAAATTAGTTAAAGATTTAAAAGTTTTTTTCAAAGATGTATACACATTTAAACCAGAAGCTACAAGAAAGGGTTCTATGGAGTTATATATTGTTGCTAAAGGATTTATAAAAAATAATCTTATTGAGAGTTAAATATGGATAGAAGCGAGCTTGAAGAGCTATTAATCAAACTTAAACTTGAGACCGTAACGGTTGATGATATCATGGATGAAATAGATAAAAACTTTATTAAAGAAGAAGTGTTGTTCTCTGATATGATCCCTACTTTTTTGAGAAATTATTTCTCAGCTGATGGCAAAGATATTGTTTTTATAGATGAAAAAGTAAAAGCATTTATTAAGAAAAAAGAGGAATTTATTATCACTTCTGTTAAAGCTGAAGAGTTAGCATCTATATCTATAACTAGTAAAGATGTTGCTATTGATATTAACGCTGGAGTTATATTTTCTATAAAAAACAAACTTCCAAGTAGTGGAAAAAAAGTTGCTATCATTAGTACATACGATATAGATATAAGGTTAATTAATGAGGTTTCACTTGGGCTATCATTTATAGGTGTTGCAACTAATATCTATAGCAATATAAATATTAGTAACGTAAAAGGATTAAGAACAACTCTTAATAGTTACGATATGGTCATCATTATTACTAACGGAAATTACAATGTATTGTCATTAATTTCAGAGTATGTAGAGTTGCCTATAATTGCGATGGTTGGTCACGATTTCTGTTTTAAAAATTCAGATTTTAATGGTGTTTCGTTTTTAAATTTAGGATCAAGTTTATCGCTTGTGAAATCTGTGATAAGAACTTTTAGGTTAATATAATATCATGAACGGTAAAGTTGTAGTCATCATACCTACCTATAATGCGGGGTTAAAGTTTTTAGATCTTTTAAATTCGCTTGATAGTCAAGATATGAAATTTGCTCAAAAGGTTATTATAGATTCAAGTTCTACGGATAATACAGTTGCCTTAGTGAAGGATTATGGATTTGAAGTTTTAAATATAAATAAGCAAGATTTTAATCATGGTTTAAGTAGAGATAAAGCGATAAAGCATGTTCTTGCACAAGATAGCAGTGTTGAGTTTGTGTTGATATTGACACAAGATGTGGTTTTTGAAACTTCTGATTCTGTCTCAAAATTGTTAGCTGTGTTTGAGAATAAAGAAGTGTCAGCAGGATATGGCAGACAGTTAACGGATAATAATTCATCGTTACTTGAGACGGCTTCAAGAAAGTTTAATTATCCAGAAGAGTCGATGATTAAAACTATTAATGATATTGGTTGTCTTGGTATATACACAGCATTTTTATCTGATTCATTTGCGATGTATAGGGTATCAGATTATTTAGCGATGGGTGGATTTAGTGATACAAATTTCGCAGAAGATATGTTGCTTGCAGGTAAGATGATTTTAGATGGACGATCTATTGCTTATGTATCAGAGGCGAAGGTTACTCATTCTCATCCATACTCAATAACGTCCGAGTATCGTAGAGGGGTAGAGATTGCGAAGATGCATTTAGCAAATAGTTGGATATTAGAGAGGTTTGGAACAGCTGAGGCTAGAGGAAATAAATTACTCTTTTCTGTTAAGTTTTATTTAATACCATTTCTTATATTGGAAGCGTTACCTAAATATTTTGGATATAAGATAACAAAGATTTTTAATAAAAAGTAGTGCTAGTTAGAGAGATATCTTAATGATACTAAATTGTATTATGTATAGGTTGCATGATAAATAGTGTGATGGTGATATTTATAAGGTAGAGTACGTTTAGTTGTAGTGATATTTTAATTACATATATATGAGAGAAGCTTTGTACAGAAATGATTATATATAATGTTTATATCTGTTGCGATGTAAAGTGAATGATATACATTTTTACGTAAGTTTGTATTATTTTCTTGACAAATGTATGAATTTGTCAAATGATGTAGCTGACCGAGTAAGGGTACGTGCTTATTTTGATTATTGTGATATTGTTTAATATTCACATTTTGCTAATTAATTTTATATTAGTTTATGTGATTGTATATAGTAGATTAATTCTGTTAATCATTTTTATTATCAGTTTAGGCAGATATTTAAGATATGTGATTAATTGGAATGATAAAATTTTTTTTTAAATAAGGAGTTAATTATGGCACATTTTGTAACAGATGCTTGTATCGGATGTATGACATGTATTGATGAATGTCCACATGGATGTATATCAGATGTAGAGAGCAAGGCATTAATAGATGCTGATTGTTGTGTTGATTGTGGCGCATGCTTAGAAGCTTGTCCATCAGATGCTATTATTGCAGAGTAATTTATATTAATACCTACGGTTGATAGATTGCATTAGTTTATCGATCGTAGGGTAGTTTTTTTGTTCTTTACTGTAAGTATGTTTTATGTTGTTTTGTTGTTTGATTAATATGTTATGGGTGGCGTTCAGCTTGACCCATTTTTTTTTATAGAGTAAATTTTTTAGGAAAGAGATATTGTTTAAAAAGATAAAAGAAGATTTAGATACGATTAAGAAGAAAGATCCTGCATCGAGAAGTAAGTTAGAGATAGTGTTATTCTACCCAGGTTTTCATGCAGTTGTAATTCATCGCTTAGCACATTTTTTATGGCGTAAGGGGTGGTGTTTATTAGGAAGATTTATCTCACAATTTTCACGTTTTGTAACAGGTATTGAGATCCATCCAGGGGCAAAGTTAGGCAGACGTCTTTTTATTGATCACGGTATGGGTGTTGTTGTTGGAGAAACTGCTGAGATAGGTGATGATGTATTAATCTATCACGGTGTGACTTTAGGTGGCACAAGACTTGATAGAGGCAAGAGACATCCAACGATCGGAAATAACGTCGTAATCGGAACTGGTGCAAAAATTCTAGGCCCGTTTAGAGTAGGTGATAGATCAAGGATCGGTGCGAATTCAGTAGTTGTATCTGAAGTGCCAGATGACTCAACGGTTATCGGTGTTCCAGGACATATCTTATCTGTTGGATCTTTGGTAGATGATTTAAATCACTCAGATATACCAGATCCGATCGCAAGTGCGATAGAGTGTATCACTGATAAGATAATTGATTTAGAGAAAGAAATTAGACGACTAAAAAAAGAAATTGATTCTGATAGTAAAAATTAGATTAAAATATATTCATTAGATTAAAGTAGTATGTAGCAGAACTTTAATTGATATCAAATGCTACGGTTACGAGATTTTAAATAAGTATATGGGGGCGATAGAGTATGGCAATTTATTTTGATAATTCAGCAACAACTAAAGTAGATAAAAGAGTATTAGACTCTATGATTCCATTTTTTGAAGATAGATATGGTAATCCTTCATCGGTTCACTCACTAGGTAGAGAGGCAAGGTCGTATCTTGATTCTTCAAGAAAAGTTATAGCAGATATTTTGAAAGCAGAAGAAAGTGAAATCATATTCACAGGTTCAGGAACCGAATCTAACAATATTGCTATCTGTCAGGCAGCGTTAGCACTTGCTCATAAGGGTAAGCATATTATAACATCAGCAGTAGAACATAAGGCTGTATTAGAGCCGTGTCATTTCCTAGAAAAAGAAGGATTTGAAGTAACCTATTTACCTGTTGATAAGAACGGCTTAATAAACATAGATGATGTAAAAAAAGCTATACGTAAAGATACAATTTTTATAACTATCATGCTTGCGAATAATGAGATCGGAACAATTCAACCGATAAAAGAGATCGCTAAACTAGCACACGATAATTCGATCTTTATACATACAGATGCCGTTCAAGCGATGGGTAAGATGCCTGTTGACGTTTCAGATCTTGGCGTTGATATGTTGACCGTTTCTGGACATAAAATTTATGCACCAAAAGGTGTAGGGATTTTATATATTGATAAAGAGTTTCAATCAAAACTTACACCATTTACATACGGTGGAGATCAGGAGTTCGGACTTAGACCTGGTACTGAAAACATACCATACATTGTAGGTATAGCTAAGGCGTTTGAGATACTTGATGAAAGTTTAGATAAAAATATTGAGCACCTTAAAGCTGTTCGAGATAGATTTGAGAAGAAAGTAGCAGAAGAAATATCAGACACATATGTGAACTGTGCAACAGCACCACGAGTTCCATCAATCTCAAGTACAACTTTCCGTTTTATAGAAGGCGAAGCATTGATGGTATATGCAAGAGAGGTATGTTGTTCAGCAGGTTCAGCTTGTACATCAACATCATCAACTCCATCACATGTCTTAGGTGCGATCGGTATGGATGAAGTAGATTTCCATGGTACGTTAAGATTTAGTTTTGGAATAAACAATACTTTTGAAGAGGTAGATGAGGCTGTTGAAATTTTAAAAACTTCGGTTAATAAATTAAGAGCAATGTCTCCGCTTGTGAATAGTAAATAATATTTTGATGAATAAATAATGACTAAAAACAGCAAGAAACTTTTACTTAGGGAGTTAGAGGAAGTCGCATTAAAATCAGGTATTAAGGTACGATATGAGAAGACTAAGGCACGTGGTGGTATGTGCGAGTATCGTGGCAAACAGATGATTATTATCGACTCAGCAGCAACAGATGATTATAAAATATCTATAGTTGTTGATAACCTTAAAAGAATTGAAATAAATGAAGAGCATATAACTGCAAAAGTGAAAGAAGTTCTTGAGAGTTATTAGTTGTTAGATATATTAGACAGAGAAATATTTTAGAGTTTTAAAAAAATGATTAACTGATTTGTTAATTGATTGAAGAATATAATAAAAGGATATTGAACTATGTGTATTGCATAGGACGGTATCCTTTTTTATGTGCTGTTACCGTAGATGATTGCTAGGTTATTTTGCGTGAACTAAGTTGTGTTGATGAAATAATGT
>CAMQYB010000044.1 GCA_947039055.1 uncultured Deferribacteraceae bacterium | reverse complement strand
TAATATTAATAATTATACCTATTTCAAGCACATATAATTTAATATAAAACCCAAACAATAGTTGACTTATAGTAAACTATTATTAATATAATCAACTCTAATTCAATTAATTATTGACATTTTACTTGAATTCAACTATAATGCCCTATAAATCGAAAAGGGGGAGACAAGTTGAGCACAAGTAAACTAATTGAAACAATCAATAGTGAATTATTTTCAGAACAGTTAGAAGAGAATGAGTATAAAAATTTAAATTCAACAGTAGCTAACGAACAAGTGACTACGGCTCGTAGTGAATTACTATCTGACCAACTACAGCTGTTAGATGGGATAGAGCTTCAGTTAGATAATATCGAAACGGCTGTAGCAAACAAACTAAATGAAGTTATATGTTGTGATCTGGTATCAGAAGAATTTACTGGTTTAGATCTTGTAACATCAGACAAATCTAATCAACACATTCGTAACGATCTACGATCTGATGAGTTAAGTAGTTTAGATATAACCGTATCAAACAAATCCAATGAAAAAGTTGACAGTGAATTATTATCTGAAGAGTTTGATGAAATGGATATTGAAACGAACTACAAATATAATAGTAAATACTCGTACGATGAAGTATCGCCAAATGATGATCCTGCTGATCTTGTGGACATCTTTCCAAACATGCTAGGAAACGAAAATAGATATTATCCAAAATTTTGGTATTAATTAGGACTAAATTATATGAATGAAAAGTTGTACTCTTTACTTGATGAAGCGTATCTGCTATCAACTGAAATTAAAGATAGAAATGAGAAATATAAAAACATAAAAGATGAAATTCTTAAATCTATAGATATACCGAAAGATAAAAAATCTTTCAAAATATCTAGTTCTAATTTAACGATGAAAGTAACATTTAAAAAAGTATTAAAGTGGGATCAAGTAACATTAGAAAAAATCAAATGTAAGGTAGGTGATAATATTTTTTATAAAATATTTACTACTGAATATAAACCGATAAAAAACGGTATTCAAGATATATTAAACAATTTTAATAAAGAGATTAAAACTTTATTTAACAAAGCTGTAAAAGAGGAAAATCGTTCTCCTTATATCGAAATATACAAGGAGAGTAAATAATCTATGACAAAAGAAACAGTTGTAAAGTTAGATAATTTTCTTAAATATTTAACGCAAAATGGAAACGTATCTAAATCAGCTAAGAAAGCAAATATTGATAGAAGCTACATTTATCAACTTCGTAAAGATGATATTGAATTCTCTAAAAAAATGATCGATGCAAGATCTATCGCATTTGATCTATTAGAAGAGGAAGCATTGAAAAGAGCCTTAGAGGGTGTTAATCAAAAAGTTTACTATAAAGGTGAAGTTGTTGACTCTGTAAAAGTTTATTCCGACAAATTATTGTTAGCATTATTGAAAGCAAATAACCCTGAAAAATATGCTGAAAATATCGTCAATCGTAATCCTGATATTGCTAACTTACTAAGTAGATCACTTATGAAAAACAAAGAAGAAGATGTGATAAAAAGTATAGATGAATAAGCTTAATTATAATGATAAAGACCTCAACATCTTAATGGATTTTTTAGCAGAAACTAGTAACGATCCTTTAAAATTTGTAGAGAACTTATTTAGGTGGGATCAGCTTGGAGCATCAAAATTTAAATCTCCTCTCAAGTGGCAAAGGAAAATTTTAAAAGATATTAAAACTGCTTTAGACTCTAACGAAAAAATTATAAGAATTGCAACTGCATCTGGGCATGGTATCGGAAAATCAGCGTTAGTTGCATGGTTAATACTGTGGGGGATTTCAACTAAACCATACACGAAAGGAGTAATCACTGCTAATACTGAAACACAACTTAAAACTAAAACTTGGGCAGAATTATCAAAATGGTACAGGTTATCAATAATTGCACCTTTACTTAAATTAACAACTGACTCAGTTCATACAATCGATCCAGCGTGTGAAAAATCATGGCGGATTGATATGGTGCCGTGGAGTAAACATAACTCTGAAGCGTTCGCTGGATTGCATAATCAAGGAGGGAGAGTTCTTCTGATATTTGATGAAGCATCATCTATTCCTGATACTATTTGGGAAGTTGCTGAAGGTGCGATGACTGATGATGAAACAGAAATTATCTGGATAGTTTTCGGAAATCCAACAAGATCATCAGGAAGATTTAAAGAGTGTTTTGGACGGTTTAGACACAGATGGAAAACGTATCAAATATCATCTAAAGATGTAGAGATAACAAATAAGAAACAGATTAATAGATGGATAGAAGATTACGGTGTTGATTCTGATTTTGTGCGTATTAGAGTTTTAGGAGAATTTCCACTACTCTCACAAAACCAACTTATCGGATATGACACAATCAACATATCAAGAAACAGAAATATCGCACTAGATGATGTCGAAGGTGAACCAAAAGTAATCGGAGTTGACGTTGCAAGATTTGGTAATGACCTATCTGTTATTGTACTAAGGCAAGGCAGATTAATTATAGATATTGAGAGATATTATAAGATAGACACAATGAAATTATCTGGAATAATCGCTGAAAAAATAGCTAAATTTTCACCAGATATAATATTCATAGATCAAACAGGAGTAGGAGGAGGTGTTGTAGATAGACTGCATCAGTTAGGATTTAAAGATGTTGTTGGAATAGATTTTGGATCATCTGCAACTAATAAAAAAATGTATCTAAATAAGCGTGTAGAAATGTGGCATAAGATGTCTAAATGGATTAAAGATAAAGGAAAATTAATTGATGATAAAGATCTTATTAACGATCTGATATCACCTACTTACTCATACTCTGGAGATAGTTCACAAATGATTTTAGAGAAAAAAGACTCAATGAAAAAAAGAGGATTAGCATCACCTGATTCAGCAGACGCTTTAGCATTAACATTTGCACATGACATAGATATTAACTTGCATAGTAAAAATATTGAAAAAAGAAATAATATCTTAAACGATTTAACAGATATTAATTTATAGAGGTAGACAATGGGAGTAGCAGCAGCGATCATCGGTGGCTTAGGACTTGGTAAATTTATCTTTGATATAGTAAGTGACAGTATCGAAGATACTAACTCAAATAACGCAATTAGAGAGGCTGAACAAAAGTTAGCAAAAGAACAAAGAGATGCTGAAGCTGAAGTTAAAAGACAGTTAGATGATGAAAGAAAATTACAAGAAATGAACGAGAAAACTTTAAGAGAAGATGCATACCATAATAGAAAATATGATTACAGTTCTGAAAATAACGGATCAACAGTAGTCTCTCAAAATAGCAACAACAATGTGTATACACCAACTATTTTAGGTGGCAGTAGTAACTCAAGTATTAGCTTAAATAAAAAAATGACAAGAAGAGTATAGGATAGATATGAACACAGATAAATTAAAAGAATTAGCTTGTAACATTGATAGAAATATTAAAAAACTTGCTAAACTACGATCAGATCATATATCAATTTATAAAGAAATCACTCGTTATATTTGTCCTGAAAGAGGAAGATATCCTAGTTATAACAACAAGTTAGATGGATATAATTCAATCAACAGTAAAGCAAATAAATATCTGCATAACCTTGCATCAATTCTGCAATCTGGATTAACATCCCCTGCTCGTCCATGGTTTAAACTAGCTTTGCAAAATAAAAAAGTTTATGAATGGGGAGCTGTTAGAAGTTATTTATCAGAGATTGAAGAGATCATGTCTCGTATTTTTAGAGTAACAAATTTCTATCCAGCGATCTACTCTGCATACATAGAACTTACAGCGTTTGGAACAGCTGTGATGTCTACGATGGAGAATAGTGATGAAGATAAAAACGGGTATCCAATTTTTACAACCTACACAGCTGGACAATATTTATTATCTCAAAACAGTAACGGTGAAGTAGATAAAGTTTATCGAACTCAGATAATGAGTGTCGAACAGATCATCAACAGATTTAAAGATAAGGGATTTAAGACGATTGAAAATCTTAAAAATTATAGTCTTGATAACGAACTTAAAATTATTCATGCAGTAGAAAAAAGAGAAGAACGTGATAGTCAGAAAATTGATAAATATAATATGCCCTACTCTTCTATATGGATGATTGACGGATTTACTGATAAAGATGGTTTCGGTATTTTAGATATCTCTGGCTACAATGAGATGCCGTATCATATCGCACGGTGGGATGCTTTAAACGATGAGCCTTACGGAGTTGGACCTGGAATTAAAGCATTTAAGGATGCAAAAAATCTAAATATTTTAGAACAGATCACAACTTATGGTTTAAATAAAGCTGTCAATCCTCCTATTTTAGTTCCGTCATTTATGAATATAAAACTCAATAATGCACCAGGTGGTATCACCTATTATGCAGGACGACATGATGAGTTTCAAGTTAAACCTCTATACACGGTATCATCTGACTTGAACGCTGCATTAGTGTTTATGAATAGATGGGAAGAGGTTTTAAAAGAGAGTTTTCAAAACGATCTTTTTATATACATGATGAATAGATCAAATGTCACTGCAACAGAAATCAATGAGAGATCTGAAGAGAAACTTCTACTCCTTGGACCTGTGCTTGAAAGAATTGAAACAGAACTTCTAATCCCATGTTTCGACAGAGTGTTTGCGATATTAGAAAGGAACAACCTTCTACCTCCTGCACCTGTTGAACTATTGGGATTAGATATCAAACCTGAGTTTATAGGTTTACTTGCGAACGCTCAAAAAGCGATCACAAAATCGTCTATAAAAAATCTAATCAACTTTGTATCGTACGCTTCACAAGTTGATGGTAATGCTATTGATAAAATTGATGTAGATCAAGCAATAGATATATACTCATCAATTGAAGGCGTTCCAAACGGTATGGTTAGGTCAGATGAGGAAACTATCAATATTCGATTAAATAAAGAAGAGGCGTTATCAAGACAGATGAGTGCCACGAATGAAAGTAATAATGTTAAAGAAGTTATTGATTACGCATCTAAATTATCGAAGATAGATTTAGGTAAAAACAGTGTATTAAAAAATGCAATTGAGGGTGGTTTATGACAACAGATAAGAGTTCTATTTATTGGCAAAATTCTATTACGGATATAAGTAAGAGTGATAGCGGTATAAGTTTTTTAACTACCCTTCTTGTTAAGGTTGGTCATTTTTCAGGATCATTTACAACAGGTGCTACGATCTATAAAAACGCAGCGTTATCTGATCTTGGTAAATGGTTAGAGAGTGAGCTTGATAAAATTGATTTAAACATAATGATTAAAATCAAGAAAGAGTTGCACAACATAGAATTTACTAACTTAGAAAATATAGATCAAAAAGAGGAAGATATAAATGCAAAATATTGAGACACCTGTAAACACAGAAAACACTGATATAATTAATGGGAATAAACAAGATGATACAAACAATAAACAGATACCAACTATTGAAAATAATTTCGGTATAGATGAAATTGTACCTGAAAATTTTAACGACTATGAATTAGAAAAAAATGAAAATATTCCAACAAATGAAAAAGTTGATTCAGAGTTTAAAGAGTTAGCACAGAAACTTAAACTAAACCATAAACAAGTTAAAGAGATAAGTAGCTGGGCTAATAAAACAACTTTAGAATCTATGAATAACTACAACTTAGATATGGAACAAAAAAGAGAAGATACAATAACTCAACTTAAAACCGATTGGGGAAATCAGCACGATGCCAATCTTAAAAAGTCTATTACAACAGCTAAAAGATTAACAGAGTTTGCTCCTGAATTTGGAGAGTATATTGAAGAGTCTAAAGCTGGTAACGATCCTAAATTTATCAAAATGGTACTTAAACTTGGTGAACTTATAAGCGAAGATAAGTTAAATATTTCATCAGGTGTATCAACTGATAAAAAAAATTATTTAGGAAATATACCAGTACTCTCGTTTGATTCTATGGAGAACAAGTAGTTATTAATTAATTCACAATTATAGTAAAGGAGACACAATGGCAGATAATTTAACAATTCAGGATATTTTAAATAGCATAGATATGAAAGGTAACGCTGCAAAAGTTGCAGAGATATTATCTAAAGCAAACCCAATTCTTAAAGACGCCCCTTGGATGGAGGCTAATGAATCTTTCGGATATAAATTTGCTCGTAGAACTACTCTACCTACTGGTGAGTGGCGTTCAATTAACTCTGGTGTTACTAATGAAGTTGCAACAACTATACCTGTAACTGAACCGATGGGGATGCTTGAAACTTACTCTGAAATAGATAAAGCGTTAGTAGATAACCACCCTCACCCTGATTATTTCCGTATGATTAACGCTAACGGATTTATTGAAGGTATGGGTCAAACTATGGCACAAGGGATTATCTATGATAGCAATGCTGACAACAAAACTAGAGTCAATGGTTTAGCACCTAGACTGAATTCAACTGATAAATTCAATGTGTTTAATAGCGGTGGAATTGTAACTTCTACAACTTTAACATCGTGTTATCTTGTACAGTGGGGAGTTGATAAAACTTTCTTGTTCCACCCTAAAAACCACAAAAGCAAAGGTGTTGAACATCAAGATCTTGGTGAGGTAACATTAAATGATATAGATCGTAAAAAGTATCAAGGTTACAGAGATCACTTTAAAGTTCATTGTGGTTTAGGTGTTATGGATGAAAGAGCTATTGCAAGGCTTGCTAATATTGATGTTGCTAAAAAAGCTGGTGAAGCTGCTGGTGGATTTAATGAAAATCTTTTAATTGAAGCTATAAATCAATTTAATAATGACGCTGAAAATGTTGTCTTATATGTAAACAAAAAATTGAAAACAATAATGGAAATTGCATTAAAAGATAAGAACAATATCAACTATACTTTAGAATCAAATTTAGGTGGCTTACCTCTTCTACGTTTTAGAGGAGTACCTGTGAGAACTCTAGATATAATCACAAACAATGAAACATTCGTTCCGCAAACATAGAAAATAGTTAAACGCTAACTCATACTATAATGGTATGGGTTAGCATTATAATAGGTGAAAAATGCTAACAAAAATAGATATATGTAATATTGCATTAGGTTTAATAGGCACAAGTTTTATTAAATCATTTGATGAAAAAAGTAAAGAAGCACTTGTATGTAAACAATATTATGACAACTGTAAAAACAAACTTCTCTCACGATATGATTGGTCGTTTGCAAGAAAAATTGCAAAGCTTGCTAAAGTTGTTGATGAAGATAAATCGCTCTCACAAAACATATTTAAAAATATATTTCAACTACCTACAGATATGATTAGCATTATTAAAGTCTTTGAAAGTAACAGCTACGATTTTGTTGTGTCTGTTGATAAACTATTGACCAATCTTGATAGCATAACAATTCTTTATACATCAAATGGAGTGAACGTACATCTTTATACGCCACTATTTATTGACTCTCTAACATCAACTTTAGCATCAGATTTAGCAGTAACGATAACTGACAACTATCAATTATCAGCTAACTTAAAAATACTTGCTGAAGAGAAATTGAAAGTCGCATCAGTAGTTGATGCAAATAGCTTTAGTTCAAACTCAAGAGATAACATCTCTAACTTATCACATTAAATCAATTAGGATAAAATCATGGCTTTAATAATATGGAAAAATTTTTCAGCAGGAGAGATATCTCCTCAACTATCAGAAAGAACAGATATAGATCTGTATTACCGTGCTGCTAAAAAAATAGAAAACTTTGTGCCTCTAAAATTTGGAGGTATAAAAAGACGTGACGGTTTAAAGTTTATGGGAGTAATTAATGAAAGTATCTACGATCCTGGAGTAAAATTTATCCAGTTTAAATACTCTGAAAGTGTGTCATATATTTTAGAATTTACTCATAATTATTTTAGAATTATAACACCTACTGGATACCTTTTAGATAGCTATAATAGTGTGCTGAAAGTTTACTCTGGAATATTAGTTGACTATATTAATGATTTTTCGTATGCACAATATGAGAATAAATTATATATTTGCCATAGTCGGTTTGCTCCACGAATAATTGAATTAAACGGTACAACATGGACAAGTTATGATATGAAATTTAATTCAAAATGTATGACACCAACAGAAGTCAGAGTCACTACTCCTAGACCAACAGGAAAACCTATTCCAGAAGGCACGATATATAAGAAGGTTTCCTACACAGTGATTCCTTATGATGAAGATGATATTCCTGGTGCAAAATCTTACACATTAGCAAGTATGAATGTGCCGAAATATCCTACACCAGATTACTATACAAGTATAATTTGGAATATGCTTACTTATGCAAAAGGATATCTTCTATATGAAGTTGAAGATGGTATTGAATCGCTTCTTTTAAAAACTACTAATAATTCATATAAAGATTTTGGATACCATGAACTAAATCATAATAAAGGATTTCCACAATCTCTTGGTCTTTTTACAGCTCATGATCAATACCCTTCAAAAGTTACGTTCTATGATAGACGATTAATTTTTGCAGCATCAAATAAAGAACAGCATACTATTTGGGGATCTGTTCCTGCACTGTTTCATAATTTTATAGCTGAAAGTATTCCAACTGACGCTTGTCCTTGGAAATTTACAATAGCATCAAATCAGAAAAATCCTATCAACTGGTTATTCTCTTCTGATAAATTAATTATCGGTTCTGATGCTGATGAGTGGCGAATAAGTGGAAACTCTGGTGAAAGTATTACTCCAAACTCAGTTGAAGTTAGAAGACTCTCATCATGGGGATCTGCTGAAATGACTCCTAAAGCATTAGGTGATGATATCCTCTTTATAGATAACACGAGAAAAAATATTCGTGCTATGAATAAAAATAATAATTTCAGCATATCAAACTTAAATATTTACGCTGATCATCTTACTAAAGATTGTAAAATTATAAACTGGGATATCAGCACTGGAGATAATCAAATCATCTATCTTGTATTAGACAACGGATCAATGATAGGACTTACATACGATAAAGATCATCAAGTATTTGCATGGCATAGATATATTACTGATGGAAAATTCCTTGATATATGTACACTCAAAAACAACGGTGAATGTAACTTGTTTGTAGCAATAGAGAGAGAGGTAAATGGCACAAAAATAAAATCATTAGAAATGTTTGATAAAACTCATTACCTTGACTCATTCATATCATACGAAGGAGCAGAGACAACTAATCTTGAAGGTTTAGAACATTTAAAAGGAAAAATTGTTGAAGTTTCTACAAACACAAAATCAAGTAAAAAATATACAGTAGATAGTAACGGAAAAATAACTTTAGATGAACCTGCAAACAGTATCGTTGTTGGATTGAATTTTGAATCAACACTTGAAACATTACCTTTAGAATCTGCAACAGCTGTTGAGTCTCTAAAAGCTAGAAAGAATAAAATCACAAGTATAAAACTTAGACTACTCGACACTTTAGGATTGGAAGTTGGAATACATAACGATGAACTAATGGAGTTACAATATGATAATGTTGAAGAAAATAATATGAATAATAACAATGACTTAGACCTATACTCTGGAACTAAATATGTTGGAAATATATCTGGTTACGATGAAAATTGTTCAATAATTATCAAACAGAACAACTCCTTACCTGCAACAGTTTTAAGCATCTATGCAGAAGTTCTAGGTATAACTTTATAAGATTATGGAGTTGAAATAATGATAAGTAATATCGAAAATATAAAACAAAATAAAGATGTAAAAATAGAAACAAGAGTAGCTGTAGTTAGCGATTTAATAGGTTTTGAACCTCGCTATAATGAGGATAAATGTCATGTTGAGAAACTAAGTTTATACATAGAAAACTTTCCATCTACCACCATTATAATTAACAACAAAGTGATAGCCATAGGTGGGTTTATTAGAAGTCATAAAGGTGTGTGGAGCAGTTGGAATATCGTATCTAAGGAGTATATAAATTATAAAAAAAGTACATTCAAATATATTGTAATCTCTTTCAATAAATTGAAGGAACGTGTAAATAATATTGAAACTGTACATCGGTTTCAAGCACTAGTAAGTGCTGATAGACCAGAGGATATAAAGTTTAATCTTATACTTGGTTACAAAAAAGAAGCGTTACTAAAACAGTATGACATATATAAAAAAGATATGTTCATGATGTCTGAATTAATTAAAGGAGATGAATAATGGGTGCAATGACAATGGTTGATATGACAACCTTAACTGCTGGATTAAAAATGATTGGAAATGTTAGTGGTAGTCAAAGTGATAAATCTGCTTCTAAAATGCAAAGCAAATATAATATTTCAAATCTTAGAATGGACAACAGTATTAAAAATCATAATATAAATTTAGATATATTAACTACTAAAAAAGAAGCAGAACAGATACGAACTCAAAACAGTTATGATATGTTTCAATATGATTATCAAACTCTAAATACTGTTGCAAGTAGAGAAGTTGAAATTCTTTCATCAGGTGTAGAAATTTCTGGATCTGCATCTGCTGTGCTAAACGGAATAGAAAATCAAGTTATAACTGAAAGAGAAAGCAGAGTGCAAATGCAAAATAGTGAAGCATTAAAAAGAGAACATCTTGCAACCAACCTACTGCATGAAATCAATTATAACAATATATTAACTGATTATAATATTAAAGCTGCAGAGTTCGGACTGAACAATACACTTAGCAAAAATAACTCTGATATCTTTAGCTCACTTGGTAGTTCTATGAGCGATTTGTATAAAGATATTAATAAGCTAAATACAGCTACTCAAAAATAATCATACAAAAATAAGTATAAAATAAGCACAAAATTAAGCATAAACTTAAGTATAAAAAAGTATAAATTTAAGTATAAAAGAAGCACGCAAACAAGTATAAAAAAGTATAAACTTAAGTATAAAAGAAGCACGCAAACAAGTATAAAAAAGTATAAACTTAAGTATAAA
>CAMQYB010000043.1 GCA_947039055.1 uncultured Deferribacteraceae bacterium | reverse complement strand
AAGTTTAGACAGGTAGTAAGTTTAGACAGGTGGCAAGTTTTAGGATGAGCGACAAGTTTAGATGGCAGTAAGTATAGATAGGTATTTGTTTTACAAGTATTTATTTAGATAGCAGTTAGTTTCGATTAGAAGTTTATATTACGATATTTTATTTAAAATTGAAGATAGCAGGTTGAAGAAGTAGGTTCATTAATTAGATAGGCTTGTATAATGAATAACTCCTACGGAAACTAATATATTATATATTTGGCAACCGTCATCTGTAAATTAGGGGGGATTTTTCCTTGAAGATGAAAAAAGAGCAGAAGATAGAGTTAGTAAAAGCGTTACAACTTGATCTGGATAAGACAACAGGTTTGATCTTGACACATTACAAAGGTTTAACATACCTTCAGATGGACTCATTACGTCGCTCAATTAAAGAGAGTGGTTCAACGTATAAAGTTATAAAGAATACGCTTCTTTCAAAAGCGCTAGGCGCAAAGAATATAGATTTGAACAGTATGCTTGTTGAACCCACAGCATGTATATTAATTGAGAAAGATTTTGCAGCAACGGCTAAAATTGTTAAAAAGTTTACTAAAGATCCAGAGGTCGGTAAATTTCTTTCAATTAAAGGTGGATATTTTGATGGATCTATCGTTGACAGTGTAACTGTTGAACGTATAGCTGATTTACCATCAAGAGACGAACTATTAGCAAGAGCATTAGGTTCATTATCATCTCCTGTTACATCGTTTGTTACTCTACTTTCAAACATTCCAAGATCGCTTTTAAATGTTTTAAATGCGCTTAAGGATAAGAAGTAGATTGTAGTTTTTGTTAGAGTAGTTTGTGTTAGAGTAGTTTGTGTTATTAAAAGTTTGAATTGTTAAAAGTTTGAATTAAACTGTAAATATATTATATAATTTGGAGGCTATTATGGCTGTTACTAAAGACCAAGTGGTAGATTTTTTGAAGAATATGTCTGTTATTGAATTAGCGGATTTCGTGAAAGAGTTAGAAGAAATTTTTGGAGTATCTGCGGCTGCTCCTGCTGCTGCTGCGGCTCCTGCTGCTGCTGGCGACGGTGCTGCACCTGCTGGCGAAAAAACAGATTTTGAAGTTATACTTCTTACATCTGGCGACCAAAAAGTTCAAGTTATCAAAGTTGTTCGTGAAATAACTCAACTTGGATTAAAAGAAGCTAAAGCGTTAGTTGACGAAGCTCCAAAACCAATCAAATCAGGTATACCTAGAGAAGAATGTGAAGCAATAGCTGCACAAGTAGCTGCTGTTGGTGGTACAACTGAAATCAAATAGTTCTTGTAGATTTTATAATCTATAAAACTTATGTACGTTAAATTTTTACCTTGCAACTTTAATATAAATCAGTTTTGAACCGTATTTAAAGTTGTAAGGTATGAGTGTTTTTTGAGCCAGTTTTCATAGACTGGTTTAAGTTTATTTGTTTATTTGAGTAACAAAATAATCATCCGAACAGGTGGATTTAGGATGCAAATTAGAAAAGCAACTATAGAAAGAGAGAATTTCTCTAAGATAAAAAGAATCATTGATCTACCAGATTTAATAGAAATCCAAAAGAAATCATACTCTGATTTTCTTCAATCTGGTAAAGAACCGTCAGCAAGAATTATAATGGGATTAGAAGAAGTTTTTAGGGAAATATTCCCTATATCTGATTTTAATGAAACTTCAATATTAGAGTATCTAAGTTATAAAATTGAGCCTCCAAAATATACTCCTAGAGAGTCGATGGATAGAAATACGAACTACGCTTCACCGTTGAAGGTAAAAGTACGTCTAGTAAACTATGATGTCAGTGATGAAACTGATGAAAAAATAGCGTCATCTGCTATAGAGAGTGAAGTGTATCTATGTGATATACCTCTATTAACTGAGAGAGGAACATTTGTAATTAACGGTGTTGAAAGAGTTATTGTTAGTCAGCTTCACCGCTCACCTGGAATATTTTTTGAAGATATGACAGCATCAAAAAGTATTATTGAGAAACATTTATATTCTGGAAGAATTATTCCGTATAGAGGTTCTTGGATAGATTTTGAGTTTGATACAAAAAACATCATGTATGTTAGAATAGATAAAAAGAAGAAAATTCTTGCAACTGTTTTACTTAAAGCGTTAGGTTTAACATCTCAAGATATTCTTGATACTTATTATGAAAAAGAAAAAGTAGTTATCGAAAAAAATAAATATTATAAGATATTTAATGTTGACACAGCTTATGGTCAAAAATTATCTATTGATATTGTTAATGATAAAGGCGAAGTTATAATTAAAGCAAATAATGCTGTAACTAAAGCTGGTAAACGTAAATTAGAAAAATCTGGTATAAAAAGATTTGAAGTAGCTGATATAGATTTATATGAAAGTTATTTAGCAAATGATATTATCGACTCTAACGGCGAAGTGTTAGCAGAGGCTAATACTCAGTTGAGTGAGAGTGTTCTTGAGATTATTAATGAAAATAGTGTCAAAGAATTTGAAATATTGTTTATTGATAAACAAACATCAGATACATCAATTAGAGATATTTTAGCGATAGATAAAGTTAAAACGAGAGAAGAAGCGTTAATTGATATCTATAAAAAATTAAGACCTGGTGAGCCTGCAACAAATGAGCAAGCTTTACTACAGTTCAATAATCTATTTTTCAATCATAAGCGTTATGATTTATCAAGAGTTGGTAGACTTAAGATTAATAAGCGTTTAGGTGTTGAAACTCCATCAGATGTTATCACATTAACAAAAGATGATATTGTTGAAACGATAAGAGTTCTGGAGCAGATCAGATTAGGTACTGAGAAGATTGATGATATCGATCACTTAGGACATAGACGTGTTAGAGCTGCTGGTGAGCAATTACAGAACCATATAAGAGTTGGTTTAGCGAGAATGGAGAAGACAGTTAAAGAACGTATGTCTATTCAGGATATGCAGGAAACTACTCCACAGGATCTATTAAATGCGAAACCGTTATCGGCATCTATAAAAGAGTTTTTTGGTAGTTACCAATTATCACAGTTCATGGATCAGAATAATCCATTATCTGAGATAACACATAAAAGAAGATTATCAGCATTAGGGCCTGGTGGATTAAATAGAGATAGAGCAGGATTTGACGTTCGTGATGTTCATACATCGCATTACGGTAGAATATGTCCTATTGAGACTCCAGAGGGACCGAACATTGGACTTATCACATCGCTTACAACTTATGCTAAGATAAATGAGTTTGGATTTATTGAGACTCCATATCGTAAAGTTATTGATGGTAAAGTTACTAATGAGATCGTTTACATGTATGCCTTAGAAGAGGAAGATTACTTTATTGCACAGGCGAATACTGTTCTTGCAGAGGACAACAGTTTTGTAAGCAAATTAGTCGAGTGTCGTCATGCGAGTGAGACATTGATTGAAGAGTCATCTAAGATGGAATATATGGATGTATCACCGATGCAGATCGTATCAGTATCTACTGCATTGATACCATTTTTAGAGCATGATGATGCAAACAGAGCGTTAATGGGATCAAACATGCAACGTCAAGCAGTTCCACTTATTAGAACTGACGCACCGATTGTTGGAACTGGGTTAGAGCGTAAAGTAGCGCTTGATTCTGGATCAGCACTTATTGCTAAGAACGCTGGAGTAGTAGATTATGTTGATGCAGAAGGCGTAATTGTTAGATACAATAAGAAAGATGGAACGTTTGGCATAGATGTTTATGAATTAGTTAAATATAAAAGATCGAACCAAGATACATGTATAAATTATAATGCGATCGTAACTGTTGGACAGAAAGTTAAAGCGGGCGATACATTAGCAGATGGTGCTGCAACCGATAGAGGAGAGTTAGCATTAGGACGTAATACAGTCGTGGCGTTTATGCCATGGATGGGTTACAACTATGAGGATTCTATCCTAGTATCAGAGAAACTTGTTAAAGAGGATGTTTTCACATCTATCCACATAGAAGTTTTCGATATTGATGCTAGGGACACAAAATTGGGTGCAGAGGAGATTACGGCTGAACTACCAAACGTATCAACAGAGGCTACAAGCCGTCTTGATGAGTCAGGTATTATCACGGTTGGGACGAAAGTTGCAGACGGTGATATATTAGTTGGTAAAGTTACTCCAAAGGGTGAGACACAAGCATCACCTGAAGAGAAACTTCTTCGTGCTATCTTCCAAGAGAAAGCGGGTGATGTTAAAGATGCATCATTACGAGTTCCGTCAGGAATATCTGGTACAGTATTAGATGTGCAGGTAATGACAAGAAGAGATGTACAGAAAGATGCAAGAACTGAATCGATTGAAAAAGATGAATTAAAGAAAATTGAAACAGATCACAGAAGAGAGTTAAAAGCTTTAGAGAACGCTAGAGTAGATATAATGAAAAAAATATTTATGGGCAAAAAAGTTCTTAAAGATTCAGATGATATTAAATCTGGTACAGTTCTATCTGAAGAGAGTATGAAAGGTTTAAATTTCGTATCATTAAGTAGATTAAACGTAGAAGGCAAAGACGCAATTGATCTTGAGATGCAAAAAATAAACGAACAATATTTCAAAAGAATAGGCGAATCAGAAGATAAATTAAAAGATAGACATCGTAAAATCGGTAAAGGTGATGAATTACCAGCTGGTGTATTAAAATCAGTTAGAGTATTTGTAGCAATTCGTAGAAAGCTTTCTGTTGGTGATAAAATGGCAGGACGACATGGTAACAAAGGTGTTGTGTCTCGTATATTACCAGAAGAAGATATGCCGTATCTACCTGATGGTACTCCTGTTGAGCTTATATTAAATCCATTATCAGTGCCTTCACGTATGAACGTAGGTCAGATATTAGAGACTCACTTAGGTTGGGCTGCAAGAGGACTTAATAAGTATGTAGCAACAGAAGTATTTAATGGAGCAAAAGAAGCAGATATCAAGGCTATGTTAGTTGAAGCTGGATATCAATCAGATGGTCAAACCAAGTTATATGATGGTCGATCGGGCGATATGTTTGAGCAAGAAGTAACAGTAGGAATAATGTATATGCTTAAACTGCATCACCTTGTTGATACAAAAATACATGCAAGATCTACTGGACCATACTCATTAGTTACTCAACAACCGTTAGGTGGTAAAGCACAGTTCGGTGGTCAGAGACTAGGAGAGATGGAAGTTTGGGCATTAGAAGCATACGGAGCTGCGAACGTCTTACAAGAGATGCTTACAGTTAAATCTGATGATGTTGAAGGAAGAACAGCGGTTTATGAATCAATAGTAAATGGTAATTTCACATTTACACCATCAATGCCAGAGTCGTTTAACGTACTTATTAAAGAGTTACAAGGGCTAGTGTTGGATATTGATTTATTAACAGCAGACGATCTACTTGCAGAACAAGAAGCTTTAGGAAGTGACGAAAATGAAAAATAAAGATGATTTATCATTATCAATGCCGAATGATAGGCTGAAGAAAAAGCCATCAAATATTCCGGTTTTCTTTGATGCTATACGAATAAAGATAGCATCTCCAGATAAGGTACATTCATGGTCATCAGGCGAGGTAACGAAACCTGAAACCATAAATTATAGAACTTTCAAACCTGAAAGAGACGGCTTATTTTGTGCAAAAATATTTGGACCAGTTAAAGATTGGGAATGTTTATGTGGTAAATATAAGAGAATGAAGCATAGAGGGATCATTTGCGAAAAATGTGGTGTTGAAGTTATTCAATCTAAAGTCCGTCGTTCAAGAATGGGACATATTGATCTTGCTTCACCTGTTTGTCATATATGGTTTTTCAAAGGTACTCCATCAAGAGTAGGGTCGATACTTAATTTATCTATTAAAGATATTGAGAGAGTAGCCTATTTTGAGTCATACATAGTAACAGACGCTAAAAACACTTCATTAAAAGAGGGAGAAATCCTTTCAGATGAAGCGTATCGTAAAGCTCAAGAAGATTTTGGACATACAAGTTTCATCGCAAGAATTGGTGCTGAAGCCTTAAAAGATCTTCTTAAAAAAGTTGATTTAGATCTGCTTCTTGCAGAGTTGAAAATCGATCTAAGAGAAACGACGTCTGTACAAAAAAGACTTAAACTTGCAAAAAGATTAAGAGTAGTTGAAGCTTTTAGAAAGTCGAAAAATAAACCTGAGTGGATGATTTTAGATGTTATTCCTGTAATTCCACCAGAGCTTAGACCGTTAGTTCCACTAGATGGTGGTAGATTTGCAACATCAGATCTAAACGATCTATACAGAAGAGTTATAAACAGAAACAATAGATTGAAAAAGTTGATAGAATTAACTTCACCTGAGATCATCGTTAGAAATGAGAAGAGAATGCTTCAAGAAGCAGTTGATGCTTTATTTGATAACGGTCGTCGTGGTCGTGTTATTAGATCATCTAACAAAAGACCGCTTAAATCTTTATCAGATATGATTAAAGGTAAGAACGGTAGATTTAGACAAAACCTTTTAGGTAAACGTGTCGATTATTCAGGACGTTCTGTTATTGTTGCAGGACCTCATTTAAAGATGCACCAGTGCGGATTACCTAAACTTATGGCGTTAGAATTATTCAAACCTTTCTTATACTACAAGTTAGAGAAAGAACATATGATCGCATCAACTGTTAAACAAGCTAAAAAAATGGTTGAAGAGAGACGTGATGAGGTATGGGATATTTTAGAGGAAGTTATCAAAGAACACCCTGTATTATTAAACCGTGCACCGACACTTCACAGACTTGGAATTCAAGCGTTTGAACCTTTATTAATTGAAGGTAAAGCGATCCAACTTCACCCACTTGTTTGTCCAGCGTTCAACGCCGATTTTGATGGAGATCAGATGGCTGTACACGTACCGTTATCGTTTGAGGCTCAATTAGAGGCTAGAACTTTAATGCTTGCACCGTATAACATTCTATCACCTGCAAACGGACATCCACTTGCTGTTCCAACACAGGATATGGTTTTAGGTATTTATTATCTAACACGTTCTATGAGAAACGGTAAAGGTTCTGGTAAAATATATGCATCATCAGATGAAGTTATAATAGCTATTGATCACGGTAAGTTAGATATTTATTCTGAGATCAAAGTTAGAATTAACGAGAAAATCTATGATACATCAGCTGGACGAGTTATACTTTACGGTATCGTTCCAGACAGTATTGAGTTTGACGTAGTTAACAAAGTTCTAGGTAAAAAAGAGTTAGTTAAATTAGTTGATCACATATATAAAAAATTAGGTAACTGGCATTCGGTTACATTTTTAGATAATCTTAAAGATTTAGGATTTAAATATTCAACAAAAGCTGGATATTCTATCTGTCTTGATGATATGATTATTCCTGAGTCAAAATCAGGTTTAGTTGAGGAAGCAAATCAGAAAGTTAGAGAGATTGAGGAACATTATCGTGAAGGTGCTTTAACAAAAGGTGAGCGATATAACCAGATTATTGATGTATGGTCTCTAACTAACGAATCGATTGCAGAAGAGTTGATGAAATCAATTGAAACAGTTGGTGGAGATGCTTCAAGCCCTAATAAGAAAGATAGATTTTACAACAATCTTCACATCATGTCAGATTCTGGAGCAAGAGGGTCGAAGGCTCAAATTGCACAGTTAGGTGGTATGAGAGGGTTGATGGCGAAACCATCTGGTGAAATTATTGAGACTCCTATTATCGCAAACTTTAGAGAAGGATTAACCGTATCACAGTACTTTATTTCAACACACGGAGCTCGTAAAGGTCTAGCCGATACAGCGTTAAAAACAGCGAACTCAGGTTATCTAACTCGTAGACTTGTTGATGTTGCACAAGATATAATTATCTCTGAAGATGATTGTGGAACTATTCGTGGTATTGAATTAACTCCACTTTATCAAGGTTCAAATATAATTGAACCACTTGGAGAGCGTATTTACGGTAGATTTATTCTTGATGATGTTTACGATCCGATAACGGATGAATTAGTTGTAGCATCGAACAGTTATATATCAGAAGATGTAGTTGAAGCATTAACTAAAGCAGGAATTGATAGAATAATGGTTAGATCTCCGTTAACTTGTGATTCTAAATTTGGTATATGTAAAAAATGTTACGGACTTGATTTAGCTATTCGTAGAATGGTTGAGATCGGTGAAGCAACAGGAACAATCGCTGCACAATCTATCGGAGAGCCTGGAACTCAGTTAACGATGAGAACATTCCACGTTGGTGGTATTGCGTCATCATCTGCTATTGAGTCGTCGATGATATCTAAATTGGGTGGTAAAGTATTCTTTGAAGATTTAAAAGTAGTGTTAAATAAATCTGGTGAATTAATAGTTCTTAATCGTAACGGTTCGTTATTTGTTAAAGATAACGATGGAAGGATTATTGAGCGTTACGGACCAGGTTATGGTAATAGAATTAGAGTTAAAGAAGGTAGCACTGTTAAGCAAGGAGAATTGCTTTACGAATGGGATCCTCACGCATCTGTAATTGTTACAGAGTTTGAAGGAACTATCGCATTTGGAGAGTTAATTGAAGGAGATACTCTTAAAGAAGAGATCGATCCGATAACAGGATTATCACAGAAAGTTGTTGTTGGTAATTTACGTGATAGACGTCAACCGAGACTATCAATTAAAGGTCCAGACAATAAAACTATACACAGTTATCCTATGCCTCCTGGAGCGAACATTGTTGTCGATGAGGGAGCGTTAGTACCAGCTGGTGAGATTATTGCGAAGATACCAAGAGAAGCTCAAAAGACAAAAGATATTACAGTTGGTCTACCTCGTGTTGCAGAGTTATTTGAAGCACGTAAACCTAAAGATCCAGCGGTAATAGCTGAGATTGAGGGATTGGTAACGATAGAGCAATCTACTCGTGGAATGAGAAAAATCACTGTTACGAACGAACAAACTGGTGATAAAAAATCTTATAACATTAGTAACCAAAGATATATTAACGTTCACGAAGGTGATAGAGTTAAAGCTGGAGAGCAGTTGATTGATGGACATATTAATCCTCATGACAAGCTTGCAGTTCTAGGTGAAGAGGCTTTGGAGAAATACCTAGTTGATGAAATTCAAGTAGTGTATCGTAAATCAGGGGTTTCTATCAACGATAAGCACATTGAAGTTATTGTACGTCAGATGCTTAAGAAGGTAGTTATCGATGAACCTGGTGATT
Source organism: uncultured Deferribacteraceae bacterium (assembly GCA_947039055.1). Lineage (GTDB taxonomy): Bacteria > Chrysiogenota > Deferribacteres > Deferribacterales > Mucispirillaceae > CAMQYB01. Next base: position 1,920 of record CAMQYB010000043.1, on the reverse strand, counting down.
CTGAATTTATGCAGAATGAAGAAGTTTATAAAACTGATTTCAAAGCAGTTCAGGCTCAATTATTAGAAGAGGGTAAACAACCTCCATCTGGTAGAACGATATTACAAGGTATTACAAAAGCTGCGTTAAACACAGAGAGTTTTATATCAGCAGCATCATTCCAAGAGACTACAAGAGTCTTAACGGATGCAGCATGTTCTGGTAAAATGGATAAACTTAGAGGTCTTAAAGAGAATGTTATTATGGGTAAACTTATTCCAGCAGGAACGGGTTCTAAACATATTTCTTCTAAGAAGTATCAATTCACTAAACCGTAGATAATTTTTAAAATTATATAAAGTATTGTATGTAGAGAGAGGGTATATTATCCTCTCTCTTTTTTATGATTAGTTAATTTGATAGAGAGTATTATATATAATCGTTTGAATGTGTAAATGGAGAAGATTTTTATGACTATGATAGAAGCATTGAGTGAAGAAATTGAAAAATCAAAAGCAGAGATAATTGTGCTACCAGTAGATAGTGAAAAAGTAGAGCAAGCAAAATCTATTTATCAGTTAGATGATAAAAGTTCATTAGGTGAAATTGTAACTTTAACAGGTGGAATTATCTGTGATAAGTGGGTGCGGATATTTGGTAGTGGCGAGATAGATTTTGTAGAGAAGAATGCATTTTTAAAACCGTATGGAATGATCGTTGTTGGAGAAGATATCACAGGTGGACTTTTCTCTATTAATGCAGAAAACATGGTTCATTATTTTGCTCCAGATACGTTAGAGTGGGAAGAGTTAGGTATTAAGTATAGCGATTTTGTTTTCTTCTTTGTACTAGGAGGAAAGAGGGTTGAAAAATTTTATGAGCTATATCGTTTAGATAATTGGCAAACAGAGATCAAAAATATAAAGTCTGATGAAGGACTTTTATACATTCCATTTTTATGGAGTAAAGAGATCAAAAAAGTGAAAAGTCTTAAGCATAAAATTGTACCAATTGAAGAAATTCAAAAATTACAATTAGAGATGATGATCGCATTAAATGGTGGAAGTGAAGAGTAATTTTTATAAATAAATCTGATAAATATAATTAAGATTTTATAACATAGATACTAAATATTTATGCTTATGAGTTTTGCTGAGCTATACGATTATGTCAATTTGGTAAATTTTGCGTTACAATTATTTTATGAATATGTGCGTGCTACATGATTGTGTTAATTTGGTAAATTTTGTATTACGGTTATTTTATGGATTTGTGCGTGCTACATGACTGTGTTAATTTGGTAAATGTTGCGTTACGGTTATTTTATGGATTTGTGCGTGCTACATGATTGTGTTAATTTGCTAGATTTTGCGGTACAGTTATTTTACGAATATGTGCGTGCTATATGATTATGTCAATTTGCTAGATTTTGCGTTACAGTTGTTTTATGAATTTGTGCGTGCTATATGATTATGTCAATTTGCTAGATTTTGCGTTACGGTTATTTTACGAATATGTGTGTGCTACATGATTGTGTTAATTTAGTAAATTTTGCGTTACAATTATTTTACGAATATGTGCGTGCTACATGATTGTGTTAATTTGGTAAATTTTGTATTACGGTTATTTTATGGATTTGTGCGTGCTACATGACTGTGTTAATTTGGTAAATGTTGCGTTACGGTTATTTTATGGATTTGTGCGTGCTACATGATTGTGTTAATTTGCTAGATTTTGCGGTACAGTTATTTTACGAATATGTGCGTGCTATATGATTATGTCAATTTGCTAGATTTTGCGTTACAGTTGTTTTATGAATTTGTGCGTGCTATATGATTATGTCAATTTGCTAGATTTTGCGTTACGGTTGTTTTATGAATTTGTGCGTGCTATATGATTGTGTCAATTTGCTAGATTTTGCGTTACAGTTATTTTACGAAT
>CAMQYB010000042.1 GCA_947039055.1 uncultured Deferribacteraceae bacterium | reverse complement strand
GTTTGACTAAGTTTGGTATGTTCGGTTTAGTGTTCTAAGTTTGTGTGCTAGTTTTAGTGGATCGGGAATAATGGATTAGGTTTAGTTGATTGGGTATAGTTTGACTAAGTTTGGTATGTTCGGTTTAGTGTTCTAAGTTTGTGTGCTAGTTTTAGTGGATCGGGTATAATGGATTAGGTTTAGTTGACTAGGTATAGTTGACTAAGTATCGTTTAGATTTAGGCAAACATATTATGTTAGAGTAAGTATATTTGCAATTAGAGTAAATATATTATATATTGTGTGTTTCGTAGTTATATTAAATAATTATATTGAGCAGTATCGAGGTTATAAATGTTTTTAACAAAATTAGGAGAAATTTTTTCAATACCAGAATTAAGAAAACGTATATTAATGACGCTTTTTCTTTTAGCTGTATTTAGAATTGGTGCACATGTTCCAACTCCTGGAGTTAATGGAGAAGCATTATCACAATTTTTTCAAATGGCACAAGATAGTATGCTAGGATTTTTTGATATGTTTACGGGTGGTGCGTTATCAAGATTAACGGTTTTTGCGTTAGGTGTTATGCCGTATATCTCAGCATCAATTATAATGGAACTATTAGCAGCGGTTATCCCTACGTTAGGCGAGCTTAAGAAACGAGGTTCAGAGGGTAGAGAGAAGATAACTAAATATACAAGATTTTTAACAGTAGCTATAGCATTTATGCAGGGGCTGTTTATTGCGATAGGTATAGAATCGATGGTTTCACCAGACGGTTCACCAGTAGTGTTAGTAGGTGGTTGGTCGTTTAGATTAATTACATCATTAACGTTAACAGCAGGAACAGTATTCTTAGTATGGTTAGGCGAGAAGATAACATCATTTGGTGTTGGTAATGGGATGTCATTAATAATTATGGCAGGTATCATTGCATCACTTCCGTCGGCACTTGCGAATACATACGGTTTAATGATGACAAATGAGTTACAATTAATCCCGCTTCTTTTAGCATTAGCGATAATGGCTTTAGCGTTTGTAGCGATAGTTTTTATGGAGACATCACAACGTCGTCTACCTATCCAGTATGTTCGTAAGGGAAGTATTGGTGGTAAAACAGAGACATCTACATCGTACTTACCATTAAGAATTAATCCAGCAGGTGTTATACCGATTATATTTGCATCAACATTGATAGCAACTCCAGCAACGATTGCAACATTTGCACCGACTAATGCATTTGTACAAAGTATGTCATTAATTTTCTCACCACAGTATCCATACTATTATGTATTGGAATTAGTGTTGATAATATTTTTCACATATTTTTATACATCGATTATTTTCAATCCGAAGGATATAGCAGATAATATACAAAATTCAGGTGGAGTAATGCCTGGCAGACGTCCAGGACAAGCCACAGCAGATTATATAGATTATGTTTTAACAAGATTAACATTTATTGGTGCATTATATCTCTCATTAGTAGCGGTTATGCCACAGTTATTTGTATCTGGTTTTTCACTACCGTTTTATTTTGGTGGTACTAGTTTACTTATTGTAGTTGGTGTTGGTTTAGACGTTATACAAAAATTAGAGTCACAATTATTAACACACAATTTTTCAGGTTTTCTGAAGAAGGGTAAAGTAAGGGGGCGTAACTGGTCATGAGTAAAATTCAGATATTATTTTTAGGTGCACCAGGTTCAGGTAAGGGCACACAATCAGAAAAGATAACAGAAGAGTTTGGAGTGATACAGATTTCAACAGGTGATATGCTTCGTGAAGCTGTGAAGAACGGTACAGAACTAGGTGTTATAGCTAAAGCGTTTATGGATGAAGGTAGTCTTGTAACAGATGATATAATAATCAAGATGATGAAAGAGAGATTACAAGCGACAGATTGTCAGAAAGGTTTTATCCTTGATGGTTTTCCACGTACAGTAACTCAAGCGACAGCGTTAGATACTATGTTGCAAACAAGTTTAGAGTGTTGTTTAACGCATGTTATATCGTTAGAGGTTCCAGATGAGCCGATAGTTGAGAGATTATCAGGTAGAAGAATATCACCATTAACAGGTAAAGCATATCACGTTAAATTTAGTCCTCCATCAGTTAATGGAATGTCAGAAGATGGTAAAACGCCTTTAATACATAGAGACGATGATAAACCAGAAACTATTATAAAAAGATTAGAAGTTTTTCATTCACAAGCAGATATGTTGAAAAATTATTATAAACCATCAGGCAAGCTTCATATTGTAGATGGATCTAAAGATCCTGAAACGGTTTATGCAGATATTAGAAAGATTTTATCGTAACTATGGTAGAGATATATTCTAAATCAGAGATAGATAAGATAAGAGTTTCAGCAGATATTTTAAAAGAGTTATTTTTAAAATTACAAGATAAGATAGTAGTTGGTATCACAACCAACGATATAGATAGTATTGTTGCAGAGTTTGTATCATCAAAAGGTGGTATTTGTTCAACAGTAGGTTATCAAGGTTTTCCAAGTAGTTGTTGTGTTTCGATTAATGAAGAAGTGATTCATGGTATACCGACAGATAAGCGGGTTGTCCAAGATGGCGATATAGTATCAGTAGATATAGTTATATCGAAAGATTCATTTCATGCAGATGCGTGCAGAACATTTACAGTAGGAAAAGTGGATCAGAAAGCATTAGATTTAGTAAAAGCTACGGAAGAAGCGTTCTTTGCAGGAGTTGCGCATGCAAAGGTTGGAAGTAGATTATACGATATTTCATCAGCTATCCAACAGCATGTTGAAAGCAAAGGTTACGGAGTTGTACGAGAGTTTTGTGGTCATGGTGTAGGCAGAAAACTTCATGAAGAACCATCAGTTCCAAACTACGGCAAAGCGGGTACGGGACTAAGATTGAAGAAGGGCATGGTTTTAGCTATAGAGCCTATGGTTACGGCAGGCGATTACAAGATTAAGATTTTAGCAGATAAGTGGACGGTTATTACTGTAGATAACTCTCTATCAGCGCACTACGAGAATACTGTGTTAATTACAGATAAAGAACCTGAGATATTGACATTAGCTCAATAATTCGATATACTGCATGTTTATTTTATATAGAGAAGGTGTATGAGTAAAAAAGACGATGTCATAGAGACTCAAGGTGTAGTAGTAGAGTCGTTACCGAACGCACAGTTCATAGTAACGTTAGAGAACAATCACAAGATTTTAGCACATTTATCTGGTAAAATGAGAATGAATTTCATTCGTATTCTTCCGGGTGATAAAGTTACGGTAGAGTTATCTCCTTATGATCTTACAAAAGGTAGAATAACATATAGAGATAAGTAGATTTTTGTCATACAAGTCAGAGAGATTTGTATAGAGTAGGAGGCTTTATTTATGAAAGTACGTTCGAGTGTAAAACCAATATGCACAAAGTGCAAGGTTGTTAAGCGTAAAGGTGTTGTAAGAGTAATCTGTGAAAATCCTCGTCACAAACAACGTCAAGGTTAATTAGGTTTATAATTAGTTTATAGATTTTGTGATATTTTTTTTTTAAAACTATGAAGTAGTACCAAAGGAGAGTAAGCATGGCACGAGTAGCCGGAGTAGATATTCCAAACAATAAAAAGGTAGAGATAGGCCTTACTTATATATACGGTGTAGGTAGAAATATATCACGTAGGCTGATAGAAGCAGCTAAAATTGATATGAATAAAAGAGTAGGCGAACTTACTGAGCAAGAGATATCAACGATAAGAAAGCTTATCGAGGATAACTATAAAGTAGAGGGTGATTTACGTAAAGATATCAGTCTAAACATTAAGCGATTAATGGAGATCAACTGTTATAGAGGCGTAAGACATAAACTAGGAATGCCAGTTAGGGGACAAAAAACTCGTTCAAACGCTAGAACACGTAAAGGTCTTGCAGGAAAACGTGGTATAAAACGTAAATAGTTTTAAAAAAATATTAATTGATAAATAAAAATAGAAATAAAGTAGCCATATACTAAAGGAGGCACGATGGCAGGTCCTAGAAAAAAAGTAAAAAAAGAGAAACGCAATATACCACGTGGTATAGCACATGTTTTTTCAACATTTAATAACACACACATAACTTTTTCAGATATGAATGGTGATGTTATAGCATGGGCAACAGGCGGAACAGAGAACTTTAAGAACTCAAGAAAATCAACTCCATTTGCTGCACAGTTAGCAGCAGAGAATGCTTCAAAAAAAGCGCTTGATTGTGGTATGCGTGAGGTTGAGGTTTCGGTTAAAGGTCCAGGATCTGGAAGAGAATCAGCGATTCGTGCTATCCAAACAGCAGGTATAAAAGTTACCTTAATAAGAGACATCACTCCAGTTCCACATAATGGGTGCCGTCCGCAAAAGAAAAGAAGAATATAAGGAGCAATTAAGTGGCTAGATATACAGGGGCTAACTGCAAGTTGTGCAGAAGAGAAAATATGAAGCTATACTTAAAAGGTGAGCGTTGTTATAAAGAAAAGTGTGGTTTTGAAAGAAAAGATTACGCTCCAGGACAGCATGGTAAATTAAGAAAGAAATTATCAGATTTCGGTATCCAGTTGAGAGAAAAACAGAAAACAAAAAGAATCTATGGTGTTTTAGAAACACAATTTAGAAGATATTTTGCAAAAGCTTCATCAACACAAGGTATAACAGGCGATAATTTATTTCAATTATTAGAGCGTCGTTTAGATAATGTCGTTTATAGATCAGGTTTTGCTGCAAGTAGAAAAGAAGCAAGACAGATGGTTAAACATGAACATTTCACTGTTGATGGTCGTAAAGTTTCTATACCTTCATTTCTTGTTAAACCAGGTATGGTTATAGCAGTTAAAGAAGTTAGTAAAGAGCATATACGTATAGTAGACTCACTAGAGACTGCTCAAGGTCGTGGTATACCGGAATGGATATTACTTGATAAACCTAACTTTAAAGCAGAGATCAGTAGAATGCCTATTAGAGAAGATGTGAAATATGAAATTCAAGAATCACTAATAGTAGAGCTTTATTCTAAGTAGGGTAAGAATATCTTATAGGAGTACCATTAATGGTAATGATGAATTTCAAGAGCTTAATTAAGCCTAAGAAGATAGATACAATAGGTCAATTAGTTGGCCACTATGGTAAATTTGTAGCAGAACCTTATGAAAAAGGTTTTGGTATAACGATAGGTAACGCATTACGTAGAGTAATGTTATCATCTATAGAGGGTACAGCAGTTGTTGGTATCCGTATAGAGGGTATTAGTAATGAGTTTAGCACAATATCTGGTGTGAAAGAGGATATCGTTGAGATATTGCTTAACATCAAATCGTTAGAATTAAACTCAACATCACATGAACAAATTAGAGCCTGTATCAAGAAGAAAGGTGCAGGTCCTATAGTTGCTGGCGATATAGAAGGGGATTTAAATCTTGAGATTTTAGAACCTGAACAGCACATTCTTACTGTCACTGATGATAGTACAGAAATATATATTGAGCTATTTATTGAACGAGGTATAGGATATCTTCCAAGTGAAGAGTTCGGTAATAAGTTTGATGACATAGTTGGCGTTATACCTATAGACGCAGTTTTTACACCTATAAAAAGTGTTAATTACTATATAGAGAATGCTCGTGTTGGTCAATCGACTGATTACGAAAAGTTGACTATGGAGATTGAGACAGACGGATCAATTAAACCAGAAAACGCAATGGCATTTGCAGCAAAGATTATTAAAGATTACATGATGCAGTACATCAATTTTGAAGAGACTATTGAAGTTGCTCCAGAAGTTGAAGCATCTAAATCAAATGATCAAATAGTTGATATGTTAGATAATTCAATTGAAGAATTAGAGTTATCTGTTCGTGCATACAACTGTTTAAAAAATGCGAATATAGAAACATTATATGAACTTTGTACTAAGACTGATGGAGAGATGTTAAAAACCAAAAACTTTGGTAGAAAATCTCTAGAGGAAATTAAAAAAGTTCTATGTGATCTAGGTTTAAGTCTAGGTATGGATCTATCTGCTTACGGTTACGACACTCCAGCAATAGTGGATGAAGACGACGACGAAGAAGAGTAGATTGTTATTAAAGTATATAAATTGAACATTTATAATATAAATAATTTGAGGTTTTGGAGCTTATGAGGCATTCAGTTGTAAATAATAAATTCAGAATGAAAACAGCCCATCGTAAAGCTACTTTTAGCAACATGGCGAAATCATTAATAGAGCATGGCAGAATAGAAACTACTTTAGAGAAAGCGAAATATCTACGTACTTATATCGAACCGTTAATAACATTAGGTAAAAAAGGCACGCTTGCAACAAGAAGAATTGCTATAGAAAGACTACATCATAAAGATACGGTTAACAGACTGTTTGATGTTATCGCTCATTCATTTAAAGATAGAAATGGTGGATACACAAGAATAATTAGATCTGGAAAAAGACGTGGTGATAATGCAAACATGGCATATATCGAGTTTACTGATCCTATTATTGAGATACCGAAGCCAAGCAAGAAAGATGCTACTAGTAAAGTTGTAGAAACTGCTCCTGCTAAGGCTACTGAAACAGTTGCTAAAAAAGCACCAGAGACTACAACTCCTGAAGTTGCAGAAACTGTTGTAACTAAAGCACCTGAAGTAGTTGCTAATGATAATCCAACAAAAGAAAGTTAATTGAAAAGAAGAATAAATATAATAAAAGAAGAGAGGGTTAATCCTCTCTTTTTTTTAACCTTTAATGCGGTAACGATATCATTTAACGAGAACGAACCATTATTTGATAACTTAGATACGACAATACCTTACGGGAATATATTGGTAATCAAAGGTAGAGTTGGAACGGGTAAATCTACGTTACTTAGATCAATTGCTGGCGTGGTTGATTTGGGTTGTGGCGAGATAATTAATGGTAGGCGTGGCTCAGTTGATCTAAGTTGTGGTAATAATTTTAATGAGGCTACAAAAATTTTAGATTCTATATATCTACATTCATCAGCAGAGTTCAATTTTGTTACAGGCTATCTTAAAGATGAGTTGATTTTATCATCAATCCTTACGGATAAAAATAGTGATATAAGTAAGTTCAGTGAGTTTATGGATAGATCAATTTACGACCTATCGGGTGGCGAGTTAAAACGATTATCTATTATGATAGCATTGGAGATGGGACACGATAAAGTTATCCTTCTTGATGAGCCGTTAGATATGTTAGATGATGAATATGCGTCATTAATATCAAGTGAGATTATTGAGATGAGTAAAACGACTCCATTTATAATAGCAACACATGACACGCATTTTGATGATTACGCAGACACAATTATAGAGATCGTAACATGATGATAATATCGAGATATTTATGAATAATAATAACAATGAGAAAGTATTATCTATACGAGATTGGCGATATCGTTTAGCTGATAATAAACGTGTAAGTTACGATATTTGTCGAGGCAAGATCACAGCAATTTATGGAAGTAACGGTTCAGGAAAATCTTTATTAGTTAAATCTATAGCTGAAGTTTTTGATTATCCATCGGGTAAGATAGAGAGATTTTTTAATTTTGAAGATTGTGGAATATTGTTACAATCACCTGAGAGTTTAATATTTAGAGAGTATATAATAGACGAAGCTTTGCTAATTGTTGGAGATGATATTAAGTTAGCAGAGTTGCTTTTATCACGTATAGGAGTTAGTAAAGATAGACCTTCTTTAAAATTAAGTGATGGGCAAAAACGACTTCTTTTTATTTATGGATATCTTATGAGCAAGAAGGTTGTGATATTTGATGAACCATTTGTGTCTATTGATTCAGTTAGTAGAGATGAGATTGAAAGAGCATTTTTAGAATCAAAAGAAGCAGGTGTGGATATAATCTACACGGCTAACAGAAGGGATCATTTAAGAATTGCAGATGATGTCTTAGATTTTAACGAAATCTTTAACGATTAAAATATGTTATTGATTTAATCTTGTTATATATGTTAAAATAATCAGCTATAGAGTAGTAGAATAATGAAAAGTACTGTGATGTATAAACGAAAGTACCGTAAGGAATTTGATGAAAGCATTAACAATTATAAGTGGAATTTTAATAGTGTTATCGATTATATGGCTACTATTTCCGAACGAGGATAGTGAAGTAATTACTATCGTTGAAATAGCACCTATTATATCTAATGCGGATTTTGATAAAGTTGAAGCAGATACAGGTTGCAGTAGTAAATATAGTGAAGAGCAGAAAAGATCATTATTTAGAGAGATGTATGTGAACAAGCAATTTACATGGAGAGGTAAAGTTGTAAGATCAGATGAGGGCAATATATGGCTAAATATGAGCAATGCTTTGATAGGCGATTTGATTGTAACGTTATCAGATATGCGTGAAGGTGATGGTTTAAAGAATGGCGATATGATTACAATTCAGTTTATCCTAGATTCATCGGGCGGTTGTTTTTTACCGTTTAAAGGTGAATACGGTACGGTTATAGATAGAGACAATATATAATGTGTTGTATCAGATAGTATAGAGTGATATAATAGATATTGTAGAAGTTTTGATTGTAAATAAAAAATAGATAATATAAAAAGTATTAGAGTTTCCTTTTTGGGGGTGCTCGGTTTCGACAGTTATCTGTGGGTATAGGACGCATGTCTTGGTTCAAGGTCCAAGTTAAAAACTTGACAAATTTAAAAGCTGAAGATAATTTAGCACTAGCTGCCTAGGCAGCTACATCTTCGCCGTCACCTGCCTGTGGTTACGGTAGCGGGTGTAAAATGATACAGGCAAGACTGGTTGTATGTCTCTACCAATCGGTTTAAACAAAGAGGCTTTGCTTGAATTGACTACGTCTGTATAGATGAGGATAGCGAGAAATAAGTACAGACTAAACATGTAGTGGTCTATATTGTAGGGTATCTGGACAGGAGTTCGATTCTCCTCACCTCCATAATATTATAGAAAAGAGAGTATTTTTATGCTCTCTTTTTTTGCGTAAAAATATTATGAATAGCGATATATTATCAAGTGATATATACTAGAGAGTAATTTTTAGCAAAACTGAAATTTGAAATTACAGGAGATAATTTATGAGTAACGCAGAAAAAATAGATTCATTATCATATTGGTTTGTAGGTGCAATGTGGAGTGATAACGATGAAACAGGAAGATTTGTAGCGAATAATATTTGGGAGAACGGATACGGGGATAGGATTGTTGAAGATGTAAAATCTATAAAAGTTGGAGATAAGATTGCGATTAAATCTTCACTAAAACAGAAGGATAATCTACCCTTCAATAATAACGGTTTCTATGTTCCTTGTATGCATATTAAGGCTGTTGGAACGGTTGTTAAAAATCATAATGATGGAAAGAAATTAGATATTAATTGGGATAAAAGTTTTAAGCAAAAAACGTGGTATTTTACAGCTTACAGATCAACGATTGTTAAAGTAGATCCAGATAATGGACCATGGTGTAAAGGGTTGATTGATTTATCATTTAATGATAAAGCTCAAGATATAAATAGTTTTACAAATTCTCCATTATTAATAGAAAGGTTTGGAGAGGGAAGTCATCGTTATCAGTGGACAAAGTTTAATGAAGAGGTTGCAGATAAACTTTTACTATATAAAAATAAACGTAGAGAGTTGTTAAAAGGTGTTTCTAGTTTTATGGATAAGTGTTTAGGTGATAGTAGTACACCGTTAAAAGATATATCTCCATTTACAATTATGGGTATTTTTAATAGATGTATCGCTGATAAAAATAAGATAGATATAGCAACTAAGCTAGCTAAATTTCTAGAAGTGACTGAGCCTGTGCCTAATAATTTTGATGGAGCCCCTTTATTAAATCCAGAGAGTTCTTGGAATTTAGGTAGCGATGTAAATAGAAAGCCAGATGATATTGATAACCTATGGAATGTGTTTGAAAGAGGGATATGGTTAGCAGATAATAGTGATAAGAACGGTGATGAAGCGTTACAATTTAGTGAGGCGTATAAGAAAGCGGTAGATCAGCATGATGTAGGGCTTATAAATTTATCAATTGGTTTGTACTTGACAAGACCTTGGCAATTTGTCCCATTAGATATTTGTTCTCAAGATTATATTAAAGAGAAGCTTGGTATGGATCTTGAGTTAGGTGCTAGTAAAAAATATTGTAACGGTGATGATTATTCATCTTTAACAATGCAATTTTATATGAAATTTAAAGGTGATGATTTCCAAGTTCATTCTTTCCCTGAGCTCTCGCATGAAGCATATCTTTATGGTAATGAGAAAAAATAAGTTTTTGTTAGTATATAAAAAAACATTACTGTAATTACATTTTAATATTGTACTTACAGTAATGATTAATTTTATCACTTTAGATAAATATTTTAAACCCCATTTAATTAATTATATGGGGTAACTTAATATTTAGAGTTGATGTAAATTGTTTTTATTCACCAGTTACAACAGTCGTGTATGATGAATAAATTCCTAAGATAGAGAAACTTTTTGCATCTATTGTAGAAATTTCAGAAATTTGTCCATCAATAACAGCAGCTTCCACAGAACAATCACCGAAAGCGAAAAGTCCTAAAACACTTTTACAAACAGAAGTTCCTTCTTTGCTACCTTGAGGATTAGCAGTTGCAGTGATTGGAGTTTTAACAGATGTAGAAATTATCCCACTTACAGGTGATGAAACCATAGCACAATTAGAGATAAAAACTACAGCAATAAGACAAACTAATAAATTTTTCATTTTGATATCCTTTAAATAATATTGATTTTAAAAGTAATAGAGCTAATAATAATACTCTCTAAGTTTTAAGAGATTTTTATTAAGATATTATTACATTAATTTATCTATTAATTTATATCATATAAGTGATCTGGTCAACCTGTTTTATTATATTATAATATATGTTTGGATAGATATTTATTGTGTTTATAAAGAAACTAGATTGATAAGATTTTAAAATATTGTAGTAATTAAGAAATATAAAATGATTAAATTTATGTGTAATAAAATTTGAGATAATAACTGTAATTATTAAAACTTAAAAATTCATTTATTATAAGAACAGAATAATATAATTTCTAATTAATTGTGTATTGCTTAATTAGTTGATGGACATGTTGAACCGAATGATAAAGTTATTATAGTTCCATCGCTATATTTACAGTAACGGTTCATTGCGTCCGTCCACTCAGATAGTAGAACTCCTGCAAATGCAAATGAGTAAGTTAAAAGTATGCTTAGTACGATGATAAATAGTAAGCGTTTCATAATTCCCTCCAATATTAAAATAGTTAAGTATTCGTATCATTTTTATTTTTTGTTGATGTATTGCTATAAATTGCAGTTATTATAATAGATATTATAAATGTATGTGGAAGTGCAGCTTTGATACAGTAAGCTTCAAAACAAGCACCATATAAAAGCACTTGATTACCTATAAGAGTTACAAACCATACAGCAAAAAATGTTTTTAAAAAATCCATATACATAT
>CAMQYB010000041.1 GCA_947039055.1 uncultured Deferribacteraceae bacterium | reverse complement strand
CCACTTTTATTATCAATTGATTTCTGTAATTTATCTCTATACATAATAATGAAATCATCATCAGGATATGTTGATAGATATATATTAAGATATTCAACAGCTTTAGGTTTTTGATCAGACTCACCAAGTGAAATACCTTTTAACATATATAATCCAAGATCATTTTGATTATCCGTCATAAGTTTGTCGATATAAATATTCGCCTCTTCATATCGTTCTAACTCAAACAAAATATCCACCTTTAATTTATATCCAACATCAGAGTTTGGAAACGATACGATTATCTCATCTGTGCGAGTCAATGCTTCATCAAACTTATTTAACAGACGTGAAACTTCTACCGATCTAACAAGTGCACCAATATTATCACTTTCATTATATACACTATATGTTATGTAACAAATTACAGATAATAAAAATATCGCAAATATAATTTGTATCTTTTTAAGAGATTTAGTAAGTACATCTTTTTTCACAACCCTTAGCTTAAAGAGTGAAAATTTATTACTTCTATTTTTAGGATTAGTTAGATGCTTTTGCAATAAACCAACTAATTTTATTACATCCATATTATCATTATCAACTAATAAAACTTGTTCATAAATTGTTAATGCCTCTTGATACCTGTTCATCATAAACAGAGTATCACCCTTACCTATTAACGATTCTATATCGTTAATATTTAAAATTAATAACGTGTCATACAATGTTAAAGCTTGGGAATATTTTTGAAGAGAATAGAGTGCTGAAGCTTTATTGATTTGATAAGCAGGTTCAGTTGGTTTTATATTAATAGCTTGATTAAAATATATTAAAGCTTCATTAAATCTGTTTTTATAAAGTAGTGCATTGCCTTTATAGTTTAAATATTCAGGATTAGTAGGATCTAATTTTATCGCCTCATTGATAGATTTGATAGCTTTACTATACTGTTTTAATTTGATATAGATAGTTGCGATCTGATTGTGCAAATTAGGATCTTTATCGTTAGTTTTTAGTTTCCCATTAATATCATTTAAAATCTTTATAAGACTTTTTTTATCATCATCAAGTCTAGCTTCATCATTTTTATAAATAAAACATCTCCTAAAACTACCACAACCTAACTTTCATATTATATCATTATGAGAATAAAATAAATATCTTTTTATATATTTATATAGCATATTTGTTAAAATTGATATTATAGATCAATCATAATATTATATTAGGAAAAAGTATTGATGAAAATTTTAAAATCAATCTTAATATGGCTCTCATTATACCGTTTACAATTTTGAACGGTGGATTGCGTGAAAAGATTATTACACCACTGCTTGGAAATAATATCACTTTGCTATTAAGTGCTATAACATTGTCTATCTTTATTTTTATTGTAACGATCCATATTTCTTCCAAAACTTAAAGGTGGCAAAGCTTAAGAGTACGTTTTAATAGGTGTTATCTGGTTCATTTTGACTAATCTATTTGAGTTAATATTTTTTATAGATGATGAAAAAACCTTGTTAGATTTTTTAAAACAATCAACCCCTTAACAGGAAATTTATGGATCTTAGTTGTGTCAACTTCATTACTCGCACCAATTATAGTTGCAAAAATAAAAAAGTTAAGCAGTAGAAATATCTGACTTAACTAAAAGTTAAAAACGACAACCGATAAAAAATATAGCAAAATTCAAAATCTTGCAAAGGTGAGATACTTAAAAACATACAATAACATTTAACAAAAAAATGAACGGATAGATCAATATAAATATCAACCATAACCGTTCACTTTTAAAACATTTATTATAATATATAGTATATAAAACACTATATCTACGTGACTTGCTAAACAGATAATCTAAATTCTTAAACCTTAACTTTTTACTTCTATTGTTTCTATTACTACCAAGCTGTATCACAAACATAGTTGTATAATTTGGCTCGAATTATTATCTATTATGAAATTCAGATCTCTTATTTCTTAATCTTTTTTCGGTCTGTTAAGGTTTTTCTTCTCAATACTCATTTTCTCTAACATATCTTTACTCTTACCAGATACCATAAGCTCATGCTCACTACTTATATCAAATGAAAACAACTTCTCATTTAAAAGCTCTAGTCTGTCTTGAAGGTTTTTCACAATAATTGTTACCTCAGATACCGCAGATGTTGACTCCTCAATTCCTGATGCAACCGATTGTGCTAACTCAGAAATATTAAGTATTAAATCATAGTTTTGTGTAACCTCTTCATTAATTATACCCGTAGTCTTATAAATACTATTAACTCCACCATATATCTTATTAAATGCCGTCTCCGTTACCTCTATTGATTGGACTCCATCAGATACTGTTGTTGATGCTTTCATCATCTCTGTTGATGCGATCTCCGAATCATTCTGCAACGTAGATATAATCTGCTCTATCTCACTTGTTGCTTTCTGAGTACGCTCTGCTAACTTACGAACTTCATCTGCAACAACTGCAAATCCTCTACCAGCTTCTCCAGCTCTTGCAGCCTCAATCGCAGCGTTTAATGCTAACAGATTTGTTTGATCTGCTATGTCATTAATAACTGTAATAATGCTACCTATCTCTGCTGATGAGTCTGACAATTTAGTTATCGTGCCTGATAAGGAATCAGTTTGTTGATTAATATTTTGCATCGAATTTTTAACGATCGTAAGTTGAGCTTGACCCTCTTCAGTATCTTTAACAGCGTCCTTAATAACGTCACTATCTGATTGAAGCATTTCAACTACTTTTTTAAGTTTCAATGTGATTGTTTCCATATTCTCAGCACTCTTTGTTACCTGCTCTGATTGTGAATTAAACGTGATATCCAACTCGTTCATCGTGTTTACAAGGCTAGTATTATCTCTTTCAATATGTCCTGATGCATCAACTACATCTTTTAACATATCTGATATTTTTTGAACAAAATCATTGATCGCAGCGTATGTAGTAAAAACTTCATTCTGAGTCTTAAGTTCAGGTAATCGATATGTTAAATATCCGTTTCCTAAAACTGCAAACAGACTGCTCATACGTCCAAAAGCTTTTGCAATAATCATTACCGTGCCTGTTACAAATAAATTAAATAAAAGCAAGAAAATTACCAAAAATATTGTTGCACCAACGACAAGTGTCTTAACTTTATTTATATCTTTCGTTACCGTGTTATCTAATATCACTACATTCTTGGATGTAGCTTCGCTAATGGCTGCTAATGTTTTATCTATATTATCTGCGTAATCTTTTCCATAAATCAACGCTTCTGCACCTGCATAATCGCCATCATTAAATAGCGTTAATGCTCTGTCTTCGTAACTTTTACTAGATAAAATAGCTGTATTAACACTCTCTAAATTATTAATAATTTTACCTATAAATTCTATCTTATTTAACCCCTTTATCTCCTCATTTATTTGAGCAGATCTTTTAAGGCTTGATTGATAATCATTATAGTAAGATTTGTTTTTCGTAGCGATATATATCTTTATTGAAGATACTGCAAATAATCTGTTTTTCTCTATTTCATCAAATAAATCCGTCGCTGTAGCGTTTGATGAAGAACCTTCAACACCACTATTAACCGAATAAGAAACATACGCCATAGTAAGAAGAATTGATATTAGGAAAATAAGACCAAATGAAAATATCATTATTAGAATCATTCTTATACGAAGCCTAGCTATTAATTTAACCATATATACCTCTAATTGTACTTAATGCACACATAAACTTTATATCCATTACGATGAATCATCCTAACATAAAAATAAACACGTAATTCTGTGTTTATTGTTCTATATATTGAACTGTTCTACAAACTGATCATATCATAGTTCAAAAGGATTTACATATACACAAATCACTAAAATAATTTTATGTATACGAACGTATAAAATATATCAATATGCCTAATCATTTTTTTATATGCTTACTACTACAACAGGACTTTCTTCCCTATTCTTATAATAAAAACCTATACTTATAAAAAATAATATAGCACCTATAAGTTCACCAATTTTATAATGAACTTATAGATACTTTTAACTCTATTTAATTTTATCTAAATCATCGCTAATAGTAAAAAACGCTAATTTATTTTTCAACATTTCTACACGTTTTTGTAAATGTCCAACTGTTGATGTGAACTCGGCAACAGCTGAAGTTGATTCTTCAATACCTGCAGCTACCATCTGAGTTGACTCAGAAATACTGCGGATAAGATCGTAGTTTTGAGAAACCTCTACATTAATTGATGCAGTTGTTTCTGATATCTGATTTACGCCTCCAAATATTTCATTGAATGCTTCCTCAGTTTCTTCTATCGATGCTACACCATCTGATACCGTAGTTGATGCTTTTTTCATCTCTGTTGATGCGATCTCTGAATCGTTCTGAAGCGTTGATATAATCTGCTCTATCTCACTTGTTGCTTTCTGAGTACGCTCTGCTAGTTTACGAACTTCATCTGCAACAACTGCAAATCCTCTACCAGCTTCTCCAGCTCTTGCAGCCTCAATCGCAGCGTTTAATGCTAACAGATTTGTTTGATCTGCTATGTCATTAATAACTGTAATAATATTGCCGATCTCTGCTGATGAATCAGATAATTTCGTAATCGTGCCTGATAATGAATCTGTTTGCTGATTAATATTTTGCATCGCACTTTTAACAACAGATAATCTTGATTGTCCTTTCTCTGTGCTATTAACAGTTACATCCATTACATCTGAGTTCGATTGTAACATATCCACAACGTTTCTTAGTTTATCACTAATTGTTTCCATATCAGCAGCAGCAGTTGTTACCTGCTCTGACTGAGAGTTGAATGTAGTGGATAACTCCTCTGTTGTTACAGCAAGTTCATTATTACCTGAGGCTACTTCATCGGTTGATAACGAAACCTCTTTTAATGTTCCAGATACATTCACAACAAAAGCATTTATCAAGTTATATGTTTTATATATTTCATTTTCTGATACTAAGTTTGGAACACGATCAGTTAAATCACCTGCTGCTAATTTCTTAAATAATGCACCCATACGATCCAATGCACTAGTGATTAAACGTAATAAGATTAGAATCACTCCGAAGAATACAGTGATAAATCCAAATAACACTCCTGTTGAAGTCTTAATTAAACTATTTAAGAAAGCATCAGATGCTCCCATTTTCTCTTTATTACTTGCCATTACAGCTTCTTCAAAATCTTTTATTCTATCTAATATTGTTGTTAAGCCTGTTGTATATCTATCTCCAAAAAATAGTTTAATAGCTCCTTCTTTATCCCCTGATTGATAAAGAGCTATTATATCATTCTCTATACTTATATTAATATTTGCTAAATCAGCAGCACTATATAAAAATGTTAATATCGAGTCTGGAACACCTAGTGTAACAAATTCTGCGATTCTTTCATCAAATATATTCCCACCTTGTGACATTTTTTCGTATCTATCATAAAATGTGGCATCATCTGTCATTATGTATGTTCGAAGGTATGTTGAAGATGATGTTGATAAAGCATATACTTCAAACGCAGATATCAATATTTTATCATTTGTTATAGTTTGGTTATGTACACCTGTACTAGTGCTTTTAATCAGTAACATAACTCCTGATGATGTAGCAATATAAACTAGCATCAATACAACAATTACCTTCGATAACGTCTTCACTTTAATGTTTGCGAAAAATTTAAACATAGAACATCTTCCTCCAAGAAAACATACTTTTTTTTACAATAAAAACTGCAAATAGAACATCTAATTATCATTATAATTTATAATAAGATAAATAGTTAACTACTCCAAAATAATCTTACTTACTCTTTGGTATATATTATTTTGTAGATAAAGTGCTGAACCAAAAGATATAACCTTTGACACATACTCTTTATCAAAATAATCCCCACCTATAGAGCTATATATTGTGAAATCATTATCCTCTACATTATAATAGAGAATATTATTCTTAATATCATTCAAGCCAAGCAAAACAAAACCACTCTTATATAAAGCTATACCAAAATTGTCAGAAAGTTGTTTCTCTATATCAAGCGTTGATACCGTTTTAATACTTACTAACCCTTCTGATAAATCAATCTTGAATATTGAATTATTTTTGCGACTAAGTGTATCTAAATACCCACCTACAATATATAATGCATCTCCGTATACTACCATCTTATGATCGTAAACACCATAAATCGAAGTAGTAGAACTTAACGACTTTGTAACTTTTATCCAGCCAGAACTTCCATCAATATCATATTTCCATAACTCATCACTAACTGTCTTATCACTCTTCATTCCACCATACAGCCATAAATGATTACCATATATAGCTACAGAGAAATTATCTTGAACCCCAGTTGATGTACCCACACCCTTCTTAACCCAACTACCTAACTCTATATCATACTCGCACATATTGTTAGAACCATCTACAACATACAGTTTGTTACGATTACTGTCAGATATAAGATGTGGCGTAACAGTAGTTAATATATTAGCACAATTAATTAAACTTTTATACTCAAATCGTTTCGAATTAAGGTTATAATTATATAATTTATTATCAGAACCTAAGGAATATATATACTCCTTATACAAAACAGATGCATCAATCTTTTCAATATTTGTATAGATTTTTGTATCTATTTCAACGAACATTCCACTTATATCATTTAAATAATATAATTCATTACTTACTTTATCGTCAAACATTAAGAAAAGATAAATAAAACCATCGCTATTTAATTGTAGAACCGATTTAAAACCGCCTTTAATCGCCACATTTGTTTCAATCTCTACAGTTTGCCCTGTAATCATATTTAACTTACTTAGAAATAATTTATCGTTACCTATCTTGTTTCCAATTAAATATAACACTTTATTATCAATAACTGCATTTATGTTTTTTAAAAGATCTATACCAGCTACACTATACTCTTCTTTCCACTTTAATTCACCACCTATTCTATAAGAATAAACCTTATTTGCAACTACTATATACAGATTGTCATTATCAGACATCAATATAGTGCTAGCATCATTTATTTCCGTAGCTGTAAAGGAGTGATTTATATTAACTTTATCAAAACCCTTAGAGCGTCTACTTAAATCATAACTCCATATCTCATCTAGCTGATTTCCGTTGCTATCCACTCCACCCATAATATATAACTTCTCTTTTGCAACAACACCTTTATAACCTTTTCTAGCTGTAGGCTTTATATCGCCATTATCTATTACAATGCTACTCCATTTCTTACTGATCGTGTCAAAGTATAATAAATTATTAGATAAATTACTATCTTTATCAGCTCCACCAAACAAATAAAAAGCATCATCGAAAAATAATAGTTCTGCACCTATACCATACTTAGGAACATCTCCTGTATACTCAATCTTATTCCATGTTGTTGATGATAAATTATAACTATATAACTGGTTAGATTTATTATCTATTAAAGGATTATAAACTAGCATATTGTCATCATACATATACACTTTTTCGCCGATAGATGCTGATGATAAAAACTGTGTTACATCAATATTACTCTTAGAAACAACCTCTGCTTTAACTGGTAATATATAATCAGAACCATCACTCGTTGTAACCTTAATATTACCTCTATAATCTCTATCAATATTTTTTGGTTGTAATGAAAAATCAACCTTCATACTGCTACCTGCTTGTATCGATGTTGGAGCATTATTAATTGTTATATCATCTGAACTCGTAATACGAATAGACTGAGCTAAGTCAGAATTATTATTTAATGTAAACATGTTACTATTTATACTTTTCACAAGAATATTATCAAAATCAATTATAGATTGATCGATAGATAAAATATTTTTATCTGTTGAATTAGATAAAAACTTAATCTCTTTAAAAAGATTATTAACCCATAGATTAACAGTTCCCACTTTTATATTAACAGTTTTATCTTTAGGTGAAGACAGATATTTTACAGATAACTCACACGATTGACTAGGTGGTAAAGTTGTAAAATATACTCCACAGGTTGATGATGGAAGATATGAAAAACCATCCTCAATATTTCCTAATGAAAATTTCATAAACGAATCATTAGAGTTGTTTTTGACTGTCACACTATAAACTTTATACTCGCCATTTGTAACTGTTCCGTAGTTGATTATATCCTTAGATAATTTAAGCGAATTGATATCTGTATATCTTTTTGCACCGACACCAGTTAAACTTACAGATATTTTTTCACCTCTATAAGATACATCAAAACTATCGTTATAAATAGTTGATGATGTTGGTGAAAAAACCATACTTATAAAACAATTTTGTCCAGAACTAAGCTTATTTACACCAGTTTTACAAGTTGATATAGGATGAATAATATATCCACCAGATGTTAAAGGAGATATATCAAAACTAACTTCAGCTGATGAACTGTTACTTATAACAAAATCAGTTAACACCCCGTTTAACGCCCTATCAACCTTGCCGTATGAATGATACTCTTTACTAATTATTAATGGGAAATTGACAGACGTTACGCCTTGAATATTGCTATCAGATAAGTCTATGTTTTGCGTATTGCTACTATATGCATTAATACCTGTTGTCGAAGTTTTGCTAAGTTCAACATTCGTTCCAGTATTACTAATTGCCGAAGCACCCCGTGCCGAAGCATCTCGTGCCGAAGCATCTCGTGCCGAAGCATCTCGTGCCGTAGCACTTTGTGCCGTAACATCTCGTGCCGTAGCACCCCGTGCCGTAGCACTTTGCACCGTAATATTTTGTGCCGTAACATCTCGTACCGAAGCACCTCGTGACGTAGCACTTTGTGTATTGCGACCTGTTGTTCTAACACTTCGTGTAACAACATTTGATGATACACCTAAATACACCTCAGAGTAATTATCGTAAAAAGTTATATTATCTAGCTGATCACCCACTTCATTATTAGCTAATAAAATAGAGTATATGCACCCTTCACCAGGATAAACAGTCGCATTATCTTTTGCACAAGTTGATGTATCAAGCACAGTGATATTATTAGGGATATTATCAATTGAAAATTTTATCGGATAGTTTTTTTCATTATTTGAAACAGAGAACGATTTAACTGTTTTAGAGCCTTTTGATTGTTCTGCAAAATCAACTGTACTACTAGAAAATTCAAGATTGCGTACCGATAAATATCTTCTGTTATTATTTCCATCAGGTTGTAAAACTTCATCATTTTTATCACTACTGCAACTTAAAAACTGTAACATTATGACAACTATAAACAGTGATTTTATTAATCTGGTTTTGTTCATATTATAAACCATTACTACAGTTAAATATTCGCATCAACTACACCATCTATAAAATCTTTAAGCTTTGCACAAGCACCTTTAATATTCCAACTATCATTAAATTTTGATCCACAAAAATTGGAGATTGATCTTATCTGATAAGTATCAATATTAAACTGCGATGTTATATATCCAAAGGCAGCACCTTCCATATTCTCAATAGATGCACCATACTTATCTCTATATGCATTACATATATTTTCATCGGTTTGAATTAACGAAACAGTGTTAGAATTCACAACTTTCATACTCTCAACAACTTTAAATTCTGCAAAATTGCTATCAATAATATTGATACCTTTCTCATGCATGGTTACAATTTCAACATTGTTATCTGTTTGAGTGATAGTTGCCTCATCAATTAAATAATCTTTTTGAACAGAAATAATATCTGATATATTAAGGTTACTATCCTCATAAGCACCAGCGATACCAACAAGATATATCTTGCTAATATTACTACTTATTGATAAAAATTTTGTTAAATTATAAGTTGTAGATATTTTTGATACGCCAGTCAACAATATTAGATAATCTCTGTATAGAGTATATTTTAGACCGTTTTCAACTTTTATAGATACATTACCAAATATCTTTTTAACCTCAAATTCAGATGGTATTGCGATGATTTCATTATAATTATCTAACATAATTGATTGCTCTTTAATTAAATTAATGTGACCTATATACTCTCTTCAACACTATATATATGGTTTTTAGAATATTTTAAGTTTACTTGATCCGTTACCTTTTCTTAATAGATCGTTATATTTTTCTGTATGAAATAATATTAATGCGTTGGCTGATGGTGCAAATGTTAAGACGTTGTCAAAATTTAATCCACACGTTAAGAACTCTCTTATCAGATCGGCATTGTGCATATCTTTATCTTTAAGTTCTCCTAACTGTTTTGCAGCAGCAAAGATATTATCCTTAGCTAAAAATGGATCACCGTAACCACTTTCCATAAAAGCTGTCGGAGTAATTTTTGTATATCCCATTCCGCCAGTTACAGTAATTGCGTATTTACCATCAACATTAATCAATGTGTATAGCAATGTTTTATCTATTCCATACTCTGATGCAGCATCATCTGCTAATGCTACTAAATCTTCGGATTCTGTCTCTTGTGGATACAGTCCCGATTCAAGAACAACATTTTTAACTCTATAAAATAAAGCAACAGCTCTTGAATCATAGAACGCAAAAGTTGAAAGTTGTCTAGGATTTAAACTCATAAACGCTGATGAAATGTTTATAAGGAGAATCAGCACAATAAATAGTAACAGTAATCTCTTGTAAAGCAATTTCACAGTTAAAAAACCCTCTTATCGTAATATATAGATACAGAACACACACACAATCTTTATTCTATATTAATTTTATACTTGCAGTCAATAGAGAGTTTGTATATCATCATATCATTATGAAAATTAAAGACATCTTAAAAATTAAACACCCCGCTATCTCGTTTGAGTTTTTTCCTCCTAAATCGCCTGAAAACGAAAATATACTCTATGAAACAATGGATAGTTTAAAGGGTATGAACCCCGATTACGCTTCAGTAACATTTGGTGCATTAGGCACAACCAGTGATAAAAGTTTAGAGTACGCAATTGAAGTTACGAAACATTTAGACACATCAGTAATGATGCATTTAACTTGCGTCGGCTTTGATAACGATACAGTTGATAATATTTTGTCAGAACTTAAAGATAACAATATTGAGAATATTTTAGCACTCAGAGGCGATATTCCTTCTGATAAAGTTGATCTTGTTAAATCTCGTAAGTTTCAGTACGCATCAGATCTTGTAACATATATAAAAAGCAAAAATGAGGACGCTTTTTGTATAGGTGGTGCATGCTATCCTGAAAAACATCCTGAGTCTTTGTCTATTGATAATGATATCGAAAACCTTAAAATTAAAGTTGATACAGGAGTAGATTTTCTTGTAACGCAATTATTTTTTGATAACGATACATTTTATAGGTTTAGAGATAGAATTGCTAAAGAGGGTATAAATCTGCCAATCGTTGCGGGTATCATGCCTATCACGAACTATAAACAGATCGTTAGATTTACTGATATGTGTTGCACCTCTATCCCTCAAAAAGTTATAGATAGAATTGAGGGTAGAAGTGATGAAGAGACGGCAAAGGTGGGAATAGATATTGCAGTTGAACAATCGAACAATTTAATCAAGAACGGTGTAGACGGATTACATTACTATACGCTGAACAAATCAGTCTCAAC
>CAMQYB010000040.1 GCA_947039055.1 uncultured Deferribacteraceae bacterium | reverse complement strand
TTATATATATGAAGTTTGTATATGCTTGATAGATTAATCACCACATAGCAGGTAGTAAAATAAATAGATAGATGAGATATTTGTTTATATATGATAAAATAAAATGTAAGTGATTAAATACAAGTATCAATTTCTATTGAAATTAAATTTTAGATATGGTATCGTGCACGTTGAGTTTAATAATACTAAAATAGTCTTATTACAGATTGAATATTTTT
This sequence comes from uncultured Deferribacteraceae bacterium, assembly GCA_947039055.1. Taxonomy (GTDB): domain Bacteria; phylum Chrysiogenota; class Deferribacteres; order Deferribacterales; family Mucispirillaceae; genus CAMQYB01. Next base: position 11,545 of record CAMQYB010000040.1, on the reverse strand, counting down.
TATACTTTCAGATGGAGGGCTTGATGGCTACTAAAAAAAGGTTGTTACATGTAGGCTTAGATATAGGTTCAACAACGATCAAGATAGTTGTTTTGGATAGCGAAAATAATACAATATATAGCAGATACGAGAGACATCTTTCAGATATGCGTAACACATTGATAGAACTTTTAGCAGATGCTCATAAAGTTTTTAGTGATGATAAGGTTACAATTGCTGTTGCAGGTTCAGGTGGTATATCGGCTTCTGAGTGGTTAAATATTGAGTTTGTTCAAGAGGTTATCGCATCAACAGAGTGTATCAAGCAGACTATTCCTAATACAGATGTTGCAATAGAGTTAGGTGGCGAGGATGCTAAATTAACATTTTTTGAAAACGGTATAGATCAGCGTATGAATGAAACTTGTGCAGGTGGTACGGGTGCGTTTATAGATCAGATGGCGGCGGTTTTACAAACTGATGCTGAAGGTGTAAACAATCTTGCAAAAGATCATAAAACTATCTATCCGATAGCAGCAAGATGTGGAGTATTTGCAAAAACAGATGTTATGCCTTTATTAAATGAGGGTGCAAGAAAAGAGGATATAGCTGTATCTATTTTTCAAGCAGTTGTAGATCAGACGATCGGTGGGCTTGCTTGTGGTAGATCGATCAGAGGAAGGGTTGCATTTTTAGGTGGGCCGTTATTTTTCTTATCAGAACTAAGACAGAGATTTATAGAGACATTATGTTTAACGCCAGATCAGATTATTTTCCCAGAACATCCACAACTTTTTGTAGCAAAAGGAGCAGCACTTCTATCTAAAGCATTTAAGCCAGTAGCGTTTAAAGAAATTAATAATAGAGCAGCAGCGTTAGTTGATGGATTTGAGTCAGATATAGAGTTATTACAACCGTTATTTAAATCAGATGCAGAGTATAAGAAATTTCAAAAGCGTCATGCAGGCAAAGGCACGTTAGATACGATTGATTTAAAAGATGCAGAGGGAGATTTATTTCTAGGATTAGATGTAGGATCAACTACAACTAAAGCTATTATTATAGATTCTAGCGATAGAATGGTTTTCTCATCATACGCATCAAACTTAGGTGATCCAGTTAAATCAGTTATATTGGTTTTAAAAGAGATTTATTCACTTCTTCCAACTAAAGCTAAGATTGTAAGATCGGCTATAACTGGTTATGGAGAGGGTTTAATTAAAGCAGCGTTAGGTGTTGATGATGGTGAGGTTGAAACGATAGCTCACTTTACAGCGGCTAAATATTTTGTTCCTGATGTTTCATTTATACTTGATATCGGTGGACAAGATATGAAGTGTATGTATATCAAAAACGGTGCAATAGATAAGATTATATTAAATGAAGCGTGTTCATCAGGTTGCGGATCTTTCTTAGAGACGTTTGCGAAATCTGTTACATTTAAGATAGAGGAGTTTGCAAAAGCAGCTCTACAATCTAAACAGCCTATGGATCTAGGTTCACGCTGTACGGTTTTCATGAACTCAAAAGTTAAACAAGCTCAAAAAGAGGGTGCGACGGTTGGAGATATTTCAGCGGGGTTATCATATTCAATAGTTAAAAATTCATTATATAAAGTTATCAAAATGAAATCATTAGAAGAGTTAGGAAAAAGCCTTGTTGTTCAGGGTGGAACATTTTTTAATGATGCAGTTTTAAGAGCGTTTGAGTTATCAGTTGGTGCTGAAGTTACTCGTTTTGCAATATCAGGACATATGGGTGCGTTCGGTTCATCATTGATCGCTCAAAACAATTATAAGGGAGAGGAAACAACATTAATCTCTCTTGAGGATTTAGAGAAATTTACGATCGAGTCAAAAAATGCAAACTGTAATAAATGTAGTAACAAATGTTTATTAACTGTAAATATCTTTGATGGCAAGAAGCGTTATATCACAGGTAACCGTTGTGAGAAAGGTTTACAAGCAGTTTCTGCTCCATCAACATTACCAAATCTATTTGCGTTCAAAGAGGAGCGTATATTTGATTACTATATACCGCTAGAACTAGATGTTGCACCACGAGGAGTAATAGGCATTCCTAGAGTTCTTAATATGTTTGAAAACTATCCGTTCTGGTTCACATTTTTCACAGAACTAGGTTATAGAGTTGAAACATCAGACAGATCATCAAAAGAGTTATTTAATACAGGGCTTGAGACTATCCCATCACAAACAGTATGTTACCCAGGTAAGATGGTTCATGGACATATATTAAATCTTATTAGTAAAGGTATAAATACCGTTTTCTATCCTTGTGTTCAGTTTGAGCAGTTGGAGGAGAAATCTGATAATAATTTTAACTGTCCAGTTGTATGTTCATACCCAGAGATCGTTAGATTGAATATTGATGCGATTAATGAAAACAATGTTAATTTTATACAACCGTTTGTAACGTTTGGAGATAAGAAAAGTCTTGAAATTGTTATGATAAATAGTTTTGCAGGTAAAGAGAGTGGAGTAGATAATCACGATATTAAACTTGCGTTAAATAAAGCGTGGGCTGAAGATGTTCAATTTAAGGCTGATATTAGAGAGGCTGGAGAGAAAGCACTTGAGTATATTACAGAGAAAGGTATCATCGGTATAGTTCTTGCAGGTAGACCTTATCATATTGACGGCGAAGTTAATCATGGTATCCCAGAGTTAATTTCAAGCAGTGGCTTAGCAGTGTTTACAGAAGACTCAGTAGCTCATTTAGGTGTTGCTCATTTAGAGAAACCGATGAAAACTATAGATCAGTGGACGTATCATTCAAGATTATATAAAGCAGCATCGTTTGTTGCAAAACGTGATGATATAGAGCTTATTCAATTAAACTCATTCGGTTGTGGTTTAGATGCGATAACGACTGAACAGGTAGCTGAGATTTTAGAACGTCACGATAAATTATATACAGTTATAAAGATTGATGAAGGAAGTAATTTAGGTGCGATACGTATAAGATTACGATCGTTGATCGCTGCTGTGAACGATAGAAAAGATCGCAAGTTTGAGAGAAGTTATAAAGAGTTAAAAGAGCGTGTTGAATTTACTAAAGCGATGAAAGAGGAGTATACAATTATATCTCCACAAATATCGCCGATACATATGCGTATGTTATCATCAGGATTTAATGCAGAGGGATATAAATTAAAAGTTCTTGAGTCGGCTAGTAAAGAGGATGTTAATTACGGATTAAAATATGTAAATAACGATTCATGTTATCCAGCTATAATGGCGATCGGACAGTTGATAGGTTATTTAGAGTCAGATGAGTGTGATCCTAGTAGGACGGCAGTTATTATATCTCAAACGGCAGGTGGATGTAGAGCAACAAACTATATCGGTTGGCTAAAAATGGCGTTAGAGAAGATGAATAAATCAGAAGTTCCAGTTCTATCATTTAATCTACACGGACTTGAAAAGCATGAAGGCTTTACGGTTACTTTTAAATTAGTTAGAAAACTTATCTCAGGTATTTTATACGGTGACTTATTGATGAGGCTACTATTAAAAACTCGTCCTTATGAGAAGGTAGAGGGACAAGCACTTGAAGTCTATGAAAAATGGGCAAAAGAGTGTGAGACTTATGTTGCAAACCCTAAGAAGAAATCGTTCAAGAAAGCTGTTAATGAGATAGTTGCAGATTTTGACTCAATACCAATACATGATAAAGTTAAACCAAGAGTTGGAATAGTTGGAGAAATTTTAGTTAAGTTTCAACCTGATGCAAATAATAATGCAATAGATCTAGTAGAGAAAGAGGGTGGAGAAGCAGTTATGCCTGATTTCATGGATTTTGTACTTTACTGTGCTTATGATGAAATTTTTAGATCACAAGTTAGAACATCAAGCAGATTTAGAGTTATGATGACAAAATTATTCATCAGTTGGATAGAGAGAAAGAGAGATGTTATGCGTAAAGCGTTAAAAAGTAGCAGAAGTTTCTCACCTATGCCTCATATAATGGATATCGCAAAAATGGCTGAAGAGGTTGTTTCACTTGGTAATCAGTCTGGAGAGGGTTGGTTATTAACAGGTGAGATGATTGAGTTGATAGAGTCAGGTGTGAAAAACATTATATGTGTACAGCCGTTTGCGTGCCTTCCGAACCATATAACTGGTAAAGGGGTTGTAAAAGAGCTTAAGAACAGATATGACGATGTAAATATCGCAGCTGTGGATTATGATCCAGGAGCATCGGAAGTTAATCAGCTTAATAGAATTAAGTTAATGATGTCTGTTGCATATTCAAACCTTGAAAAAACAGGCTAATTATATAGCTTTAACAGGCATTTTCGTTTAAAAATAATTAATGATTTTATAAAAGAGTAAGTTTAGCTATCAATTTAGTTTAGATTTACTCTTTTTTTTCCGATAGTAATATTAACGAGAATATATATATGTGTTAAGTTGTATTTTTAATTTTTATAACTCATCACTTAAATTTGGCAAGTTTATTGCTTGTTTTAGCTTGATAAGTAATATCCTTTTGTGTATACTCATAAAGTATTGTATTGTATTGTTGATAGATTAGGGGTTTTAGATGTTTAGTAAAGCACTGTTAATGTGTTCTTTATTTTTTGTTATGGCAACGTCATTATACTCTCAAGAAATGAATATCGGAGCGGTAAACGATAGTTTCGAGAAAGAGTATAGAAATTCGCCATTTCCAAGAGATCTAAATACGAATATTATAACAAATACTGATATAATTAGAAATCTACCACAAGAGGATTCGGTTGAACAGATATTTGTTATCAAGTTTGATTTTTACGGTAATAGAATATTTTCATCAGCTAAACTAGCTTCAGCTGTTGCTGCATATACGGGTCGTAACTTATCGTTGAAAGAACTTTATGAGGCTGCGAACCTAGTTACAGAGCTTTATCAAGATAACGGTTATCTATCAAGTTACGCTTATGTTCCTCCTCAAGTTGTATCACAAGATGTTGTTGTTATGAATGTTGTTGAGGCACGTATAGGAAATATATTAGTAGAGGGTGCATCAGATTATAAGAAAGATTTTATAGCTAATCATCTATTTCTACTAGCTCCTGACACGATTTTAAAAACATCTGACCTTGAACGTAAATTATTAATATTAAATAGTTATCAAGATCTTGAGGTTAGAACTACGCTTAAAGCTGGAACTAAACCTGGAACAACGGATATTATTGTTCATGTAACAGATAGTAATCCATATAAATTTTTATTCTCATTAGATAATTATGGCTCAGATGCAACGAGTTTATATAGACTGAATATGTCGGGTGTTATATCAAACATATTAACAAGTGGTGATACTTTAGCATTGAACGGTTCGCTAGGTGTTGGAAGTTTGATAGATGTTGCGATCGGAAGAGGTCCTCTTGATTTAACTCAGTTGATATATATAGATTTTGATTACGCTTTCCCGATACTGTACGATGGTGTTAGAATGGGGTTCAATTTCTCATATAGCAACTATACATCAAGTGTTGAAGAGTTTCGTCCAATAGATCCAAACGGATATTCGCTTAGATACTCTCTATATACTGAGTATCCTATAATTATGAGTTACAGCAGTCTTTTATTGATGAGATTTGCAATAGCTGGAGAAAACACTAGAGATTTCTATTCAGGTATAACTCCTGATGCTGCAACAGAAGATGATATTTTAAAAGCAGAAGCTACTGTTTTAGGTAATTTTTACCCTACATATTATACAGGGATATTATATTCTTTAACATATAAAGGTGGTTTTGGTGGTTTGCTTAATATGACCGATAAAGACCCAATGTCATCAAATATGTATGCATCTGGAAACTTTAATGTAGTAGATGCAAGTTTTACATTGTTTCAATATGCGTCAAGATTTGTAAGATTTAATTTAGATGTAGATGGACAATTTTCGTTTAATACATTGCTTGCATCGGAAAGATATTATCTAGGTGGTATATATTCAGTTAGAGGATACCCATCAAGTTATGTATCTGGTGATAGCGGTTTGTCTGGTACATTTGAAACTAGATTTAACTTTTTATCAGAACGATTACAACTTTTTGCGTTTGTAGATGGTGGTATGGTTTTTAATAAACAAACCACAGCTTTTAGATCTACTTCATATACATTACTATCAGTTGGTGGTGGTATAAAAGGGTATCCGATCAGAGGATTTGGCTTATCGCTTGAATATGGATATCCGTTAATCAGTGAAACAGGCGATCCGTATGAATTTACTGAGTCTAGTGTATATTTCCGTATAAGTTATGAGTTTTAATTGAAAATAATTTTAATTAAAATAGCACTAGTTGAAAGGGGTTTAGATGAAGTATAGTAGCCCATATAAAGTTATAGTATTAATAATAATCTCTTTGTTTACACATACGGGAATAAGCTTCTCATCGCCTTCTGGCGGTAATGTGTCACATGGCGATGCGAACATAAATCAAAGTGGTGGAAACACTATAGTCAATCAAAATAGTGATAAAGCGATCATCAATTGGGGATCGTTTGATATTGCTAATGGCGAATCAGTTATATTCAATCAAAAAAATTCAAACAGCATCGTACTTAACAGAGTAACTGGTGGAACACAATCATTTATCAACGGTTCTTTATCAGCTAACGGTAAAGTATTTATATTAAATAGTAGTGGGATATTAATCGGTGGTGGTGCATCAATCAATACTGGTTCATTTTTAGCATCAACAGGAAAAATGAGCGATAAAGATTTTATGAATGGAAATTATAATATACATAGTGCGTTCGGTGATATTACTAATAACGGCTCTATTATAGTAGATAATTACGGGTACGCAGCACTACTTGGCAGAAAAGTTATTAATAATGGAGTTATATCTGCTAACCTAGGAAGAGTAGAGATCGCATCAGGCGAGGCTTTTAGGGTCTCATTTTACGACAACAGTCTAATTGGTGTTAGTATAGAGAAAGGTATTGCAGAGTCTTATATATCTAACACAGGAAAGATTACGGCTGAGGGTGGCACGATATATATGTCTGCTAAAGGTTTGTCAGACATTATTAAATCAACTGTTAATAACGAAGGTGTTATTTATGCAGGGTCTATAAGTAATGATGGTGGTAGAGTTGTTTTATCTGCCGAACTTGGTATGGTTAATAATAATAGTTTAATAGATGTTTCAGCAGATGTCGGTATTGCTGGAAATGTTGAAATATATGGAAATGATATTATTGTTGAGTCAAAAGACGCAGTTATCGACGCATCTGGTGAAAGTGGTGGTAATGTATATCTAAAAGCATCAAAGAATGCTGAGGTTAAGGATAAAGCAACTATTACAGCTAGTGGAACTAGTGGTAATGGTGGAGGAGTATCAGTTTTATCTAAAGGAGTTGTATTCTTTGATAAAGGTGCATCTTTATTTTCTCAATCGGTTACAGGTAACGGAGGGTTTATCGAAGTATCTTCTGTAGATACGTTACACCTTAAAGGTACAGCGAACGCTTTATCAACTAGTGGGGAACACGGAACATTTAAACTTGATGTTCATAATTTAGTTATAACAGACAGGGTATTGCCAAGCAGATCGCTAATAACTTCTATAACAATAGGTGAAATTAATGCAATGCTTGGTACAACACCAAACAACTTTATTCTTAGTGCAGTAAATATAAGTATGGATCCTTCAGCCTATGGCGTTGCTATAATTGCAGATGGCTCAACTGGTGGTGTAGGGGATTTAACATTTGATGCATCAAATAGTATTAATTTAGTGTCGCCTAATATAGATGTTGCTGTTTTTACGCTTAAAGCTGTAAATGATATCAATATAAGTGTTGCAGGTGCTGCAACTGTTACACCTCCAACTATAAAAGCAGCGACATTCAATTTAACATCATCGCTTGGAAACAGTAAATCAGTAGGTGTCAATTTAGATATAACTAATTTACGAATATCATCACCTGAAGGTTCAACAGATTTAGACTCATTCATTTCAATAGTACCAATGAATGTTTCAGGGATGGTTGGTAAAGATTTAAAATTAGCATCAGTAATTGATGGATTTACTATAAATATTGACGATGCGCTTACAGCCGTTAACTCTATGTCATTTACATTAACAGGACTTAATACAGAGATAGATTCGCTACTTAATACAGTTGTAACAAAAGAACTTACTTTAGACATGCCAAATGGTACTGCTAATCTAAATGATACTTCTTTTGAGATATTATCAGCAGATATATTTCATTTATTCGTGTCAAACTCTAGTATAGGTTTTACACCTCCAGGTTCTTTTGAAAGTCCATTGATTGTTATTAAAAGTCTTAAAGTTAGTTCAGTATTTACATATAAACAAACTTCTTCAGCCGATGTTAGAATTGATAAAGTTGTTTATCAGACAGTGGCTGGGGTAACTCCGGCTACACTTGATTTTGCTCTTAGTCGTGGTAAACTTACATTTCCGTTTGATGCAGCACTTCACTACTTTGATCAGCTTGTTGTTGACGAAGCTTCTGCAATAATCTTTAAGGCAGAGAAAGACGCAATTTTAAACCCATCAGGATCTATTGACTTATCAGGAGGCACAACAGGAACTGGTCGAACTGGAACAGATTTCTTTGATAAATTTGGAAATGCAACAAACTCTGGATCAGCGAAACTACTATCTTTTGAAGCAGTTGGAGATGTTACTATTCTGATAAACAAGAGAGCAAATAATGCATCAATGAATATGGTATCAGAAGATGGTGCAGTAAGTAGTTCTTGTAGTGCAACTAATTTTTGTAAAATGGCATCTATATCGGCAGAAGCTAAGAATGATATAACAATAGATAAATTTGGTTCATTATCATATTCGGCAAAATCAAAAGGTGGTAACATCGTAATAAATATGAGCCCTATAGGTGGAACAGGAGCAGCTGGAGACGCAGCACCTGCTGTAACATTTACAAACTTAGAAACGAGTGCTGGTGGTACGATCACTTTAACAGCAGCAAATAATTCTATAGTGCCTAAGGCTCCGATAAATATTCTTAATATCAGTACTGGTAGCGGTGGTTTAGTTTTAGATTTACTAAACACTCCTCTACTTAATATAATATCTGAAAGTACCAAAGACTTAGATATAAGATTTATTGGTGGAAACAATAAATTTAGTTCGTTTTCAGTTGTATCAGATGGGTCAATAAATTTTATTGATGCATTTGATTTTACACCGATGGAATTTCTCTTTTTATCATCAAACTTTGGCGATATATCATTGAGTAATTCTGATGTTTTTACGACGACTTCAATTTCATTAAGTGGAAATAATATTACAAGTTCTACAGGATTATTATTAAATTTAAGTACAGGAAGTGGTGTTGCAGGTGAAGATGAGTTTATCGATATAAATATGCATGGTGAGAATGAAGCAGAATTTAATATAGCTGTTGTAAATAAGGGTATTCTTAATTTAGATGGCAATGTTAAAGTCAATATACATTCACCAACTACGATAGGTCAGATTAATGGCTCACCAACTTCTATGACAGGAAATATTGTTGTAAACAGTATTGGTGGCGGACATGAACTGACACTTAAAGGTAATGCAACTGTAGATTCGTTTCTAGCAGAAGGCGTAGGTAATGTTATATTAGACCCCTCATTTCAGGCAATTGCAACTGGTGAGTTTGGTATAAATTCAACTGGTAAAATAACGAGTGCTAAAGGTACAGAAGGCGAAAAAGCAAGAATTGAAGCAGATCATATATCGTTAATTGCTAAGACTATTGGTGGTATTGCAGGTGGAGTATCTGTATTACCAACTCCTGAAAACTATACAGACTCAGCTATAATGGTAGAGGCTAATACTGGATATTTTGAAGCAACAACAACTACAGGTCCAGCTATAATAGATATCGGATCAGATGATTTTATGAGTTCATTATTTAAGTATCAATTTTTCCCAACACCTGCAGTAGATACTATGGCTTTTATTAATGGATTGAATATAAATTCTAGTTGGTATGATGATCTAAATAACAGCAGAAATGATTACTATTTATATAACCCAGATTTAAGAAATAGTAGATATTTAGAATATGATATTTATGATGAAATTTTAACATTGGGTGATGATTTAATTGTTTCAGATATAGTTTATAAGAAATTTATTCATGCAAAGTTTAAAGTTGGTAATTCAATATTTTTAAAATAAATTATATGTTTTATAAGAAGGCATTATGTTAAAACTTGTTATTTTTGATTGCGATGGAGTAATTATTAATAGTGAAGATGCTATCATGCATTACTACAATAATGTGCTTATCGGTGCAGGATATCCGCCTATTGACAGAGAGGATAAATATCTTCTTTCGGGTGTTTTATCTATGGCTGACAAAGATATAATGAAACTGTTATCAAGCAATGATGCGATTAAACTTGAAAAGTTATATCAATCAGCAAAGCAGGTTTATAAAGCTAATGAGTATGGTAATATTGTATTGTCTGATGGTCTTAAAGAACTTTTAGATAAATTAAAGAGAAACAAAATCAAGTTAGCAGTACTCACAAACAGGGGTTCGTCGCTACCATCATTATTAGAACATTTTGGTGTGTACGAATATTTTGATAAGCTGATAACAGCATCTGATGTAACAGTTCCTAAACCTGATCCAGAGGGTTTAAATTGGTTACTAAGACATTTTAAAATATCTAAAGAAGAAGCGATATTTATCGGTGATGCAGAGCCTGATTATTACGCTGCAAAATCTGGTAAGGTACAATTTTATTCTTACAGAAAAAAGAATAAAGATGCACATGTGATAGATAATTTCTCTGAGATCAGTGATATCTATTCAAACGATCTTCCGTTATAGATCTACACTTCATAATTCATATCGTATCATTTCATTTCAAAAAAAAACTTGATAAAATGCCTAAACTTGTTTGATAGGTATGCCTAAACTTTTACATTATAAAACGAGAGGAAGGGATATACGAATGATTAGAGGTTTTCCAAAACATCTTCTTGATGATGCAAATTATGTAAAGCAATTAATATCGACTAGAACCTCTACTTCAAGTGGAGCTCCTACAAGTGAAAACAGGTGCAGTTATTTAGTAAAAGGAGATTCAATTTCTTTTTCTTATCGTGTATATTATCAAGACGTTTTTGAGAAAGAGGTGGGTCGGTTTTCACCAATACAGCAATTGATTTATCACTGTATATTTTCAAGACATCATAATGGATTTACACGTCAAAAACATATTGATGCAATATTATTATTAGATGAGATACCGTACTGGATATTTCCATATATTCTTAAAGTGTGTGATGAATATGTGGTAGAAATTTTAGAGTCGGTATACACCAATCTCTACGAACGAAATAACGATGATCTAAAAATATTTTGTCATGAAAATATTGAATTGTTTTGTTTAAGTTATGCAAGAATGGTTAGTTATTGGAATGAATTTTATCGTTGTCGTAACGGATCATATCCGTATAAAACCTATATAGGTAAAAAATTATTTCATGATTGTTTCGGATATTCTTGTTCAATGAATAAATTGCTTACAACTAGCAAAACAAATA
>CAMQYB010000039.1 GCA_947039055.1 uncultured Deferribacteraceae bacterium | reverse complement strand
AGTCGGCGATAGTTATCGGTGCTGTTGCGTGTGTGATAATTACTTAACATTAAGTCGGCGATAGTTATCGGTGCTGTTGCGTGTGTGATAATTACTTAACATTAAGTTGGCGTAATCACAGTAATCATTACAGCAACAATTGCAAATATTATTACAACAATATTTATATTAGAAAATAAAAAAGTCAGTATACCGTTTTCATTATAACGGCGTACTGACTTATTTTTTATATGTAACTTAATTTTCTCTCAATAAACTTAACGCTTCAACATTATGAGCAGATATTAAAACCTATTCACACGTAATACTATTCAACTACTCAACCACCTAATCAACCAAAAACCAACCACCTAATCAATTTTACTATCTACGAAAACTTCAAGGATCTCTGCAGTAGTTGTGTTGTCTTCATCCTTCAAGCCTTTATCATCGAAAAGAAGGTTCACGTTATCTAAATAATCTTTCTGACTATCCGTAATATTATCATCTATATTTATACTTGCACGTCTTTCCATTATCAACTTAATCAGTCCTACTCTATACTTTTTCTCTGTATTGATGTCCGATGATATCCTCTTTTCTACAATGCGATACCTGTCTTTTAATACACACTTATTATCAAATGACAACACTTTCTTAATTGAACGTCTAGCCTCTATATACTTGTCTTGTGATAAATATATCGTAGCATACAACGCATTAACTACATCTCTATTTGATATAGAAATAATCCTGAAATCCGTATCTGTAGCTGGATCACTATCGATATCAATACCCGTATCAACAACCAACTCACTTTTATCTTGTATATTATCTAACAATTGAATAGCGATGCCTGCATAAAATAAAGCTTCATTATAATTCTTCTCAACTCTATTTATCTCAGACATTAAAACAAGCACAGAAACTAAAGCATCTATGTTTTTATCATCGTTTGTATCGTCAACTTTATCGTTATCCTTACTCTTACTTTTCTCTATACTACTAGACAGTTCCTTTGCAATACTGTATGCATCTGCATACTCTTTATTATAAAATTTACCGTACGCTGTTATAATATCTAACTTAAACTTTACATCATTATCTTGAACATCAGCTGACTTAATTACATCTAAAAAAGTAACCCAACTACTATCAACTGATGATGGATTTATAAATATTAAATACTCTAGGCGTTTAATAAGTTCATCTAATTTCGTATACTCTTCATGCTCCAATATTAAAGATAACGCCTCACTATAATCTGCGATTGCAGATCTGTAAAGTGTTACCGTTTCAAAAAGATATCCTAATCCGAAAAGAGAATCTATAGCTAAATCATAATATCCTTTAACGATAGAAATATCGTAACTTCTTCTATAATACAACATACTCTCATTATGGTTACCTATACATTGATAGATATATCCCATTATTAAACTTGATGATGCTTGAATATAATATAGATTTAATTTGTTCGATAATTCAAAACTTTCCTTAAAATAAAAGAGTGCTTCATCGTAATTGTTTTGATAAAAATATGATAATCCTAATTTATATTTAACAACCAATAAATCATCTGTTGTTAAAAAATCATACGACAATACCTCTTCATATAAAAGTATCGCATTGCTATAATCTTTCTCAATTTTTCTGTTTTCTGCTAACTGTGATGTAATTAATATCTTACTCGCTTTATCACTTATATCTTTTGATAGTTTAAGAGAAATCTTAAACCATTGATCACTTTTTACAATATCATTTAAGCGTCTATACGATAACGCATTGTGTATCGCTAGGTTCTGTTTGATATCTTTATTTGCGACTAAATAATATAGTCTTGAAAATAATTTTACCGCTTCTGCGTAATTTTCTTCACCGTAATAACCATACACTTTCTCTACATCAGCTGTAAAATCATCTAAATTATTTTTTGCAAGTAACGGTGTCGAAAATAAAAAAAATAAAATCAACAGGTATAACATTGTATTGCTCTTAATCATTGTATGGAGACATCCTCTCAAAAGACGCATCTTTAGCGATATTTTGTAAATATAATAGTAGTTCGTCATCATCAACTATTGTCGTAAAGTATTTAGCCACAACTCTTTTGTCATCTACATAGCATAACTCTAGACGTTCAAGACCATACTCATTTGAGATCAGTTGAGATATATCATATATATCGCAAATGTTATCTGAGTCTTTGAGCATTATTGCGTTAAATGATAGTAGTGCAGAATTTAAAATCGCTCTATCCTCTACACCCGATACTGCAATTAATTTCATTATTTCCTCTGATTGTAGTCTTGATATAAATTCGTTCGCTTCATCTAATCCTCTAAGACCTGCAGAACCGATATAATCAAGTCCAACAACTTCATCTTTTTCAACCCCTCTTCCTGTGAAGTAGCAGTATCCTAGATAATATTCTGCTTCAACATTACCACTTTCAACAGCTTTTTTAAATGTTCGAAATGCTGATGTATAATCTTTTTTTGTTCCAAGTCCAAATAATTGTGCTTTTGCTATTTCAACTTCTGCTGGTAAACTTCCCATAATTCTTGCTCTATTAAGTAACGCAATTCCTTCGCTACTTAGAACTTCATAATTTCCTGTTAAAAATATTTTACCAACATTATATAATATTTCTGAGTCATCACTCTCTGTTGAACGCAGTAACCATCTCACACCTGTTTCGTAACTGCCTCGCTCAAGTAGAAGAAATCCTAAAAGATATTGTGCTTCAAAATTTGAATTACTAGCGATCGCTATTAAATATTCTGAAGCCTCCTCTGCTCTACCCTCTGTTAATAATGAATTGAAATGTTCACGCCATCTTGTGTTGTGTATAGCTCCTGTTGAACCACGTTTAGGAAATGGAGATATCAACTCTCTGTTACCAATAGCCGTTGCCGTGTCATCTATATATTGCATAAAATCACTGTACCCCGCTGTTCTAAGCAATATCTCTGCTGATGTGCCATATATATTTTCTAATGCTGGATCTGCTCCTGCTGTTAATAGCAGTGCTACAATTCCTCTATAACTATTTACCATAGCCGATAAAAGTGCCGAATAACCGTAATTGTTTAATGCGTTGATAGAAGCTTTCTGCTCGATCAAATATCGAACGATCTCTTGGTAACCGTTATCACTTGCAACTATGAGTGCCGTATTGCCAAGAATATCTCGTGCATCCACATACGCACCTCGTGATAATGCCTCTCTAATACCTCGTGAGTCGCCCCTCGAAGCTGCCTCTAAAAGAGCTCTATCCGCCATAGGATCTATAGCATACACATTAATACTAGATAACAACACTATTAATACAAAATAAAATGTCTTTACCCTTAATAAACGTTTTATCATAAATAGAACCCCTTTTATCAACTTTTATATAACATAACTTAACAAACAACCCTACGCAACTTTGCTAACAAACAACCTGAACTGTATACAATGATCTAGCGTAGTTTTGCTAAATGATCTAGCGTTAAGCGATCGACAACATTTTGAAGTTCTGTTGCAATCTCTTCATCACTCAATGTTTTTGTTTCATCTAAAAATTTAATTCTAAACGCTACAGATTTAAGATCATCGCCTAACTCTTTACCTAAATAAATATCAAATATGTTTACATCAACTATTAATGACGACGCACTCTTAGCTGATTTTGAAATCTCATCAGCTGTAACACTTTTAGATATCAACATAGATAAATCTCGCTCCGATACCTGATATTTTGAGAATTTACTGTAACTTCTTTTTATACCACTATGAATATCAACCATAATATCTAAATCAAACTCTGCAATAATTACTCTATCTTTTAAGCCGATCGTATCTATCAACATAGGATGAACTTCACCGATAAATCCTATACGCTTATCACCTATATAAACAGCTGCTGCTCTGCCTGAATGAAGGTACTCTACATCATCTAACTTTTTAAAATTTAACTCTAAATTATAAGTTGAGAAAATGTTTTCAACCACACCTTTTAGATAATAAAATAACTCTATCTTATCACCCTTTATCCAACTAACTCCAGTAGGTAGTCCCATCATCGCAACCGATAAATGTCTATTTTCAAGTGGAAGTTTTTCGCCTTTTATATTTTCAAATACTGATGATATTTCAAATAACTTAATTGATCTTTCAAACTGGTTCCAGTTACTTTCTAAATTCTTTATGAGTGATGGAAATATAGATCTACGCATAACAGCCATATCTTGCGATATAGGATTTAACAACCTTACATATTTATCATCTTTCTCAAATAAGTTTAAATAATCTTCACCTAAAAATGAGAAATTTATCGCCTCATTAAATCCTAACGCTTCAAGCTTTATTCTCATATCTCTAGACATTTCAGTAACGCCGTCTAACGGTTTGTTATCTATCGCAACAGTTGGAATTGTTGTTTCAATATTATTATAACCGTACAACCTACCGATCTCTTCTGCGATATCTGCCTCACGATTTATATCAATTCGATACGTTGGTGAAATAGATTTTATCTTGCCATCAACTAGCTCACTTTTTATATCCAACAAATTTAAAAATTCTAACATTGCATCAACTGATATATCTGTGCCTAATATTTTATTCACATAATTAGGATCAGTTACAACTTCTACTTTGCCAAGTTCTTTAAACTGTCCACCAAGCTTTTTATCAGATACTGAACCACCTGTTATCTCTGCAATTAACATAGATGCGTAATCTAAAATACTCTCAACTGCAAACGCATCAATACCTCTTTCATAACGGTATGATGCATCTGTTGATAGTTGTAATAATTTAGCCGATTTACGGATAACCGTTGGTTCAAAATATGCACACTCTAAAAATATTTCAGTTGTAGCGTCTGTTACTGATGAGATATCTGAACCCATAACACCTGCAACAGCTATTACTTTTTCGCTGTCTGCAATAACTAGATTATCAACCGATAACTCTCTTTCAATTTTATCTAGCGTTACGCACTTCTCTTTATCAACTGCTCTTCTTATAACTATTTTATCTTTAATAAATGAGCTATCAAATGCGTGTAAAGGTTGGTTACACTCCAATAATATAAAGTTCGTAATATCTACAACATTATTAATAGATTTCAAACCTGCTGATCTTAATCTTGCAGATAACCATGACGGCGAACTTGTAACTTTTATACCAGATATTACTCGTCCTACATATACTGGACAAGCATCAACATCATTAACATTAATAGGTAAATCTAACTTCGATAAAGATGATGTAGATAGTTCTCGTTTAGGTAGTTTTAACTCTCTTTTAAATAACGCTGAAACCTCTCGTGCAACACCGATCATAGATAAACAATCTGGACGGTTTGGAGTAACATTAAGCTCTAAAACTGTATCACCTAAATGTAGGATATCGTTTGCATCAATGCCTATTTCCACATCATTATTAAGTACAGCAATTCCTTCTGTGTTATCATCAATGCCTAACTCTTTGAACGAACATAACATACCTTGTGAAATAACATCTCTAATCTTTGACTCTTTAATAGTTATCTCTGGAAGAACAGCTCCGATCTTTGCAAGCACAACAACCTGATTAACATCAACGTTTGGTGCACCACAAACTATCTGATACTCAGCACTTCCATCTGTAACTTTACATACTGATAATTTATCTGCATTCTCATGTTTATCTTTTGATAACACTTTTGCCGTAACTAAATTATCTATACGTTTAAACTCAATTATACCTTCAACTTCAAGTCCTGATAAAGTCAATTTATCTGCGATCTCTGATACTTTAAGATCGTCTATTTTAACATACTCATTTAACCAATTTAGTGAAACTTTCATATTCTATATCTATCCTTAAACCATTATTAAACTTATCATGAATTTAATATCTATACTAAATATTGATATTAAAACTGTCTTAAAAATTTGAGTGAATTACCGTACAGAAGTCTGATATCATCAATTCCATACTTGAGTAAAGCGATCCTCTCTATCCCCATACCGAACGCAAAACCACTGTACACATTTGGATCTATTCCAACTGATTTGAAAACTTCAGGATCAACCATTCCACATCCTGCAATCTCTAACCAACCAGTACCTTTACACATTCTGCATCCTTTTCCACGACACTGAACACAACCCATATCAACCTCGGCTGATGGCTCTGTGAACGGAAAAAATGATGGACGTAATCTAACATCTAAATCATCGCCAAACATTTTTGATATAAATAACCTTAACGCTCCTTTAAGGTCGCCAAACGATATTCCTTTATCAACAACTAAGCCTTCTATCTGATGAAACATAGGAAGATGCGTCATATCGTAATCTGATCTATAAACTTTGCCTGGTGCGATCATCTTGATAGGAGGTTTACGGCTTTCCATAATTCTGACTTGTACGGGAGATGTATGAGTTCTTAAAACCACATCTTCATCAACATAAAAAGTGTCTTGCATATCTCTCGCTGGATGAGATTTCGGCATATTTAAAGCTTCAAAATTATGATAATCATCTTCGATCTCTCGACCCTCTGCAATCTCATAACCTGATGACATAAATATATCTATCACTTCTTGATATATTAAACTTACTGGATGAATTGATCCTCGTTTATAAGGATATCCATCTAATGTTACGTCAATTACTTCATGCTTTAATGTAGCGTTTATCTCTTCCTTTTTTATAAATGATAATCTTGACTCAAACTGTTCATCAAACTTATCTCTTATCTTAGATATTCTCTCACCGATCTCTTTACGCTTTTCAACATCTAATTTGCCAAGCTCTTTATTGATAGATGACACTATCCCTTTCTTACCAAAATACTTTACCTTAATATCGTTTAGTACGATGATTGATGACGCTCCATCTATCTCACTCTTAAACTCTTCAAGGGTATCAAAATTAATATCCATCTAACTCTCTCAATAATATTTGTTCTAACTATTCTAACTTTTTAACTATTCTAACTATTCTCAAAATTCTAAAAATATATCTAATAACCAGTTATGATCGTAAACGATAATTTACTTCTTAACTCGCCGTACATATCAATCGTTGTTTTATTCGCACCACCTGAATCTCCTAAGAAATCGTTGGCAGATGTATACTCTATTTTCAAATCAACACCTAGACCAATATGCGGATTAAACATATAACGATAACTAAGTCCTGCTCTACCTTTTATCATTATCAAATTATTGACGTTTGCAAAAACGTCTCTATCATAAGGTAGTGAATCGTTTAAAAGATATGTGTTACCATATCCCAACATTACATTAATTAAAAAGTTTAACCCTTTAGCTGGAGTGTCTGTTTTTAACTCATAAAAAATACCAAAATTTCTTACAACTACATTTATAAAGTTCGGTTTATTTTCAGTTACTGAAATACCTGATGTTGATCTTGGTGCTACATCTTCTGAATAATATATACCTATAAAAGCATGATTAAACCTGCTCTCATTTGATCTGATTGGGGTTTGAAAATAAAGCCTAGTTTCAGACTCTGACGTTACACCATAAACATCGCTTCCACTTGCTGAATTAGTACCGTTCACATATATATCTCTCTGCAGTGTATACTTCTTTGCATAAGTCGTATATCTTGTATCAATATTAAGCATCGAACGGTAGGTGGCAAATGGAATTGATAACATTAACGGCACACGAACGTAATATGAATTATAGCCACTCGTGATTTTTTTAGTAGACATCATCTGCTTATCAAAACGAAAGAACCCAGTATTCTCAATCTCTATCTGAGGTATGAACGGATAGCCATTTAAAAATCTTAAACTCAACTTACCATACGGAATAACTGAAAAACTTGATTTAACATTGCCCGTATCCATGAACTGTACAGAATTAAATGCACCAACATCAAGACCGATATCCACAATACTTATACCATCTTTAACTTCTTTTGCATATATGTTCAAACAAGAAATTGTTACTATAAAAATGATTGAAAAAACTATCCTCATCAATTACGATCCTACCCTATATAGTTACATATAACACTAATTATACAATTATAATCAACACGCACAATTTCACAATTATAAACAATAACCATTATAATGTATTACCCATAAATCTTCAAGAATTATTATATCAATAAATATATAGAATAACTTACCCTTTATATATTAAAACTGTTTTATATATCAAACAGTTAACAAGATAGATTTAAACATAATACTTAATCTATGCACCTTTCATCATTAATAATATTTTTTCAGACTCTTCCTTCTTATTTAAAGCATCAAATGAGTCTTTTGCACCTGATAAAATCTCTAACTTATCTTTATCCGTTGCAAATAAATAATACGCTTTCATATAGCTGTAAGCTGCCTGCTCATAGTTGCGAGCTTCATAACTTGAACGTGCAATTCTTTTTGTTGCAACAAGCCTAATATCATCCGTTGCTGTGTTTGATAGATATTTTATTAGATCAATATTTCTCTGATACTCTTTCTCATTAGATATCGCCATAAACCTAGTCATACCCTCTTTATATATATCAAACGAATACGGTTTGATCCTTTGAGAGTAATCAAGTATCTCGTTCGCATTCGTCGATAGTTGAACAATCTTACGTGTTGAAAGTTGATGATATCTATTTTTATTCACTGCCAAACCTTTATATAAATCTAGCGACTCATTACGTTTAGAACTCTCTAAACATTCAGCACGTACAAAAAGTAGATCATCATTATCTTTACCTATCTCTGCTTTTGCGTTATCTAAATTCTCTAAACAATCAAGATATCTATTATCACTACTAGCGATCCTTGCTCTAACTAATAACGCATCGTATCTATAACCAGTTGTTGGATATTTTTTATTAAATAGATCGCTATACTGTTTTGCAGTATTAATTTTCCCTGCATCTAATAACGATTTAGACATATCTAACAGTAGTTTATCCTCTTTATCAAACGGTTCACCTTTAGATAAAGTATCGTACGCACTTTTATAGAAATAATCTGTATCGTTATCAATTAATGCGATCTGATAAAGTCCATCATAACTTCTATAAAGCAACTCTTTGCTATCAATTAAATCTTCATATATCTTTCTTGATTCTAAATACATACCTTTTGATGCAAGTAGTTTCGCTTTCTCTGCTAAAATTTCAGGAGTCGGTTTAGCGATCTTATCAATAACTTTTAAGGCATTCTCTGAGTCGCCTGCTAAAATTAATTCCATCGCCGTCAAAGATAATATACTATCTGATGAACCAGAATTTTTAACTATATTTAACGCATCCTCATTATTGTTCAATTTAAAATGACTTGATACAAGGATATATTTAGAATCATCACTCTGCTTCGCCATCGACTCTATCTCTGTAATCGCTTTCTTATAATCTTGTAAATTATAGTATGCAGCTGCCCTTATCAATGCGGCATTATCATCTTTCACACCCTTTACAGATATGATCGCTTGATGATAATCTTGTGCTGATAAATAAACATCACCCCTTAAAACTTTACAGTATCCTGTATCACAACCTGCAATTAATTTTAATGCTCCATCACTATTGCCATTTAAGAACTCAATTTGTGCTAAAATATATTTCGATATACCTATCTTTTCCTGATCTTTACTTGTTGTGATATATTTATTAAGGATAAATTTTGCACGATTAGGATCTAGCGTTGCAGTTGCTATTCCTTGATAAAAATAACTCATCTGTAACAACTCTTTATCAAAGGTTAACAATGAGAACGATCTTATCGCCTCATAATTATCATTATTCATCAGATACTTAATACCTGTGAAAAAATTTGTGTAATCATTAAATCGTTTATTTTTAAACTTAAACGATGATATAAGTTCTATAGGGACAGCTTCAAAATTGTTTGAAACTAAATAAGATAGAATAGATAATTTTTCATCATCAGTTTTAATCTCGTGAATTCGTTTAATTACTTCATCGTACTTATTCTCTGCTATTAAAATCTTTATCTCTAAAAAATTCTTTGAGTTCTCATCTGTAATTCTACCTATATATTTCTTTGCTTCTGGAATATTTCCTGTCATGATTTGTGAGTCCACAATCAATATATATGAGTTTGTAGACTCTAATAAACTTCCCATCTGTATAACATCTGAATATCGTTTCTGATTATATAAAGCGAACGCTTTCATCTCATTAAATTTAGGATATTTTCTAGTGTAATCAACATGCTTATCAACTAGTGATGACATCTCTTTATACTCACCTTTAGAACTTAAAAATTTAAGCCATTTTGATAGAGAGTAAGGTGTAAATTTATCTATCTTTCTACCTGAATTTTCTATAACAGATAGTTTGTTAGAATTGTCTGCTATCTGAAAAAAACTGTCCATTGCAGTATCTTTAAATAACCCTTCTTTGGCTGATAGTTCTGATAAGATCTTAAACGCTTTACTGTGCGATGATGTATTGTATAAACTTAAACCGTATAGAAGTTTACTTTCATCTGAATACACAGATTTATCTAATTTCTCTTTATATTTTTCGTAAGAATTCGTAACTTCGATATGATTTTTATTTAGGTACGATTTTACGATATTATTTCGATATGCAAGCTCACCTACAAATAACGACGATACAGATGTTTTAAACGATCCTGAATACATAAACCCTGGTTCATCTGAATCATAATTTGTGTTATCGCCAACATTAAACTCTATCTTACTTTTTCTAATATATGTATCCATCATGTTCGGAACATCAACGTTATAATCAACTGATGAAAATGATGGCTGAACTCTAAAACCTTTTAACTCTTCACCCTTAAACGATTGATCAGGGATTACAACACTACTCTTATGTAGGTTTAAACCTAAACCACTGCCTTTCCCAGTACCTGTCTTTTTATCAACACCTGCTCCAGTAACATCTACACCTTTATTCGTATTTGAATATATATCTGTTGATATTAGTAATGTGAAAAATAGTAATGAAATTATAAGTGATTTATATTTACTCATATCACTCCTCTATGTTTTTTAATTTTGATTTTTTAATTTTAAAAGCAATCTATCATCTATTAAACTTGCTTTCATAGGTGATATAGATACATATCCTGAAGCTAGTGCTACAACATCAGAATCATCTTCATGCGTCCCCTCTTTCTCGTAATCTGATAACCAGTAATATTTATCTCTAAATGTATCCGATCGCTCTTCATAATTGTTCAAATATGAGTGAGTTGATATAGATGTGTATTTATGTCCCTTAATATCTTTATAAGGAATGTTCGGTACATTTATATTCAATAGAGAACCTTTATCAATTATAGATAGATCTAACGTCTTGATATACTCTTTCATAAACATCGCAGGAGTTTCATAATCTAACTCAGTATAACTACCAATTGATACAGCGATCGCAGGGATCCCCCAAATTGCACCCTCCATAGCAGCACCAACCGTTCCAGAGTAACAAGTGTTCATCGCTATATTAGGACCGTTATTGATGCCTGATACAACTAGATCAATTCTACCTTTAATAAGTTTTGATAACCCTAACTTAACCGAATCAACTGGCGTTCCGTTTACTGCAAATATATCTATCCCTAAATCGTTCTTAATCGCTTTATATCTTAATGGATTGTATATTGTGATAGATGATGATGTCCCACTTTTCTCACCGGTAGGAGCAACCACAACTATATCAGCGATCTCTTTCAACGCTTTAGCTAACGCCAATATACCCTCTGCTTGATACCCGTCATCATTTGTTATTAAAATCTTCATCTGTTCCACCTATACATTATAACTCTCTACATATCATAACTGTCTATA
>CAMQYB010000038.1 GCA_947039055.1 uncultured Deferribacteraceae bacterium | reverse complement strand
AAACTTATCCTAAAACTTATCCCTTGATGAAAAACTCTGCTACTTTATATCCATCTGTAAACTCAAACGATGGTTTTATACTTTCATCGTAACTTACGTTTTCATCAGGCTTAATACCCGATCCCCAAATGATCGCTGGTACTTTATCGTTCACATGAGTTTTAAGCTCTACTGGGGTTGGATGATCTGGTGTTACCATAACTCTATAATCTTTGAATTTTTTCATACCGTTAATTATTATCGGCAACATGATCTCATCTATTAACTCTATAGATTTAATCTTCATATCTATATCGCCTAAATGTCCCGCCTCATCTGGTGCTTCAAGATGAATAAATACATAATCTTTATCTTTTAACGACTCTATACCGTACTCTGCCTTACCTTTAAAATTCGTATCAACTAACCCTGTGATATCTGGAACTTCAATAATATCTAACCCAGCAGATACTCCTATCCCTCTTAAAAGATCAACAGCTGATATTACCGATCCTGTTAAGTTGAACATATCTTTATACGTCGGTAAATTAGGACGTGATCCCTCTCCCCATAACCATATACTACTTGCTTTGCCAACTTTATCATTACCTTCAAAAATAGGTTTAGATCGCTCTATTATATCTAATAAAAAATCTGCATCTTTACCTTTTGGAAAATGCGATAAAACAAACTGATCTGTAATATCATGCGGTGGAGTTGTTACAATATCTAATGATCTATCTTTAACCACCATTAAATTTCTGTAACTTACACCTTGATAAAACATAATATTATCATCTTTGAAAATCTTATTAAGTTCATCAATGATATATTTGCCGTTCTCATTCGATATATGATGTGCTGAAAAAGAGTCCATAACATCATCTTTAATCGTTACAAAATTGCATCTCATCGCTATATCGTTAGCACCTAGATCAACACCTATTGATAACGCTTCAAGTGGAGATCTGCCTGTATAATACTTTCTTGGATCGTATCCAAAAATAGATAAATTACATATATCACTTCCAGGAGGCATACCCTCAGGTGTCGTATGTATAAACCCTGCAATACCCTCTTTAGCTAATCTATCAAGGTTTGGAGTTTTAGCTACCTGCATTATTGTTTTGCCACCTAACTTATCTATTGGACGATCTGAAAGTCCGTCTGTTAATAATACTAAATATTTCATATAATCCCTATCTCACAAAAATATATTTTGTAACTAAATTTCCATTCTTATAACTACTGGTTTCTCAACAACTATCGAAAGATCACCGATCTCTTTAATAGCTTTATTTAATAAATTACCCTCAACCTCGTGAGTCATAAATATCAATGGAACAGTTTTGCCGTCTTTAGAAAAATCTCTCTGTAACGCTTTATAAACACTTACGCCACTCTTTGCTAATATATTAGTTATGATCGCTAAAACACCGATCTCATCTTTAACCATAAAACGTAAATAAAACGATGACGCAATTGAGTCCATAGGAACTATCAAAATATCACTCTCACTTGTAAAGCCTAACGGAGTTTTTGAATCTAAATTTCCTGAACTTAACGCCTTAGCAATAGCCACAACATCGCCTGCAACAGCTGAACTTGTAGCGTCCCCTCCTGCACCTCTACCGTAAAATAAAGTCTTGCCTACTCTGTCGCCATCTAGCATAACAGCGTTGAAAACTCCGTTTACAGATGCTAACGGATTATCGTTATCTACTATCGTTGGACGAACTGATATCGCAACTTTATTATCTATCTTCTTAGCTATCGCTAAAAGTTTTAATGTGCAATCAAACTCACTTATTATCTGGATATCCGTAAACGATATGTTTCGTATACCTTCAACATCAACTGACTCATACGGAATATATTTTGAGAACGCTATTGACGATAATATAGTAATCTTATGTGCCGTATCTATTCCATCTATATCAAACGTAGGATTAGCCTCAGCGTATCCTTTAGCTTGAGCGTCACCTAAAATCTCATCAAACGGTTTACCCTCACTACTCATTCTGCTTAATATATAATTACATGTACCGTTTATAATACCGTAGATATCATTTATATTGTTTGATACAAGATCATCTTTCAATACTCTGATTATTGGGATACCACCACCTACTGATGCCTCATACCCTATCATAACATTATGTTTTTTTGCTTCTTCAAAAATCTCTCTACTATTAATCGCAAGCAACGCCTTATTCGCAGTTACTACAGATTTTCCTGCTCGTATAGCCTCTAACATAATCTCTTTAGCGATCGTTACGCCACCGATTAGTTCAACTATTATAGATATAGAACTATCAGATAAAATGTCCTTATACGACTTACTCTTAATCTCTACACCTGATACATACTTATCATCAAACTTATCTATGTATAAATCAACTACAGCTTTAACCTTTATAGATATACCTGTCTTTCTTCTAATCACTTCATAATTATCTATTAAAGTCTGTACGGTAGCTGATCCTACAATACCATAACCTACTACTGCAACATTAATAACATCTAAATTCATAATCAATATATCCTTTTTAAAATACTATACATCTACACAGAACAAAGTATTACTTTAATTCATTTTATCTATCAAGTCAATCACCTTAACAGTTTTTTTAACTTATAACGAACAACATTATTTAGAAAACAAACAACCCATTAAATTAACAGCAATTCAAGTAGTAAAAAATAATTTTATCATCTTTAAGACTAATTTAGTATTAAATTATAATTTATACTAGACATATTTCATCTTTTTTTCTATAATGTAATAAATGAATAAACTCTGGCTCTATCTGTTTATCAATTTGTTGTAGAGAAGAGAATAAAATTAGGGGTTGAATAATGAGCGTAGAAGAAAGAAATGTTAGACCGATTATCGCTGATCCTACAGCATTAGGTCTTTTTGGATTAGGAGTTGTTACATTAGTTGCATCAAGTCAGAAACTTGGAATTACTACGGGGGTATCTTTCATTGTTCCTTGGGCGATTTTTCTAGGATCTATTGCTCAGTTCGTTGCATGTATCGTTGATTTTAAGAAGAATAATGTTTTTGGTGCAACAGCTTTTGGTGCATTTTCTATGTTTTGGCTAGCAGTTGGTATGAGTTGGACGATTTCAACAGGTGCTTTAGGTGCTGATTTAGCATCAGATGCTGATCCTCTACAATTAGGGTTTGGATTTTTAGCATATCTTATATTTGTGTTGTTTATGACAGTAGCTGCTGTTGAGACGAATAAGTTATTATTCACAATTATGATTTTTGTTGATGTCTTATTAGTGGCTCTTACGTTAGGTGCTTTTGGTATTGCAAAAGCAGAGATGATGTTGCTTGGTGGAGTAGCTGAATTATTAGTTGCTATATCATCATTTTATGGTTGTGCAGCGGTTGTTTTAAATAATCAATTTGGTAGAATTTTCTTACCTGTTGGTAAACCGTTTGGAATATTTAAAAAACAGTAATTAACTAATTATTAATTATTATAACAAGCTTGTCATAGGTGAACCTTATGGCAAGTTTTTTTTATATGCTTTGATATTATAAGCAAGTACGATTGTTTGGCTAGTACGATTGTTTAGCTAGTGTGATTGTTTAGCTAGTGCGATTGTTTGTAAGTACGATTGTTAGCAAGTACGATTGTTTAGCTAGTACGACTGTTTGGCTAGTGTGATTGTTTAGCTAGTGTGATTGTTTAGCTAGTACGATTGTTTAGCTAGTGCGATTGTTTAGCTAGTACGATTGTTCGGTAAGTGTGATTGTTAGCTAGTACGATTGTTCGGTAAGTGTGATTGTTAGCTAGTGCGATTGTTAGTAAGTGCGATTGTTTAGCTAGTGCGATTGTTTGGTAAGTGTGATTGTTTAGCTAGTGTGATTGTTTGGCTAGTACGATTGTTCGCTAGTGTGATTGTTGGGCTAGTACGATTGTTCGCTAGTACGATTGTTTAGCTAGTACGATTGTTTGGCTAGTACGATTGTTTGGCTAGTGTGATTGTTTGGTAAGTGCGATTGTTTGGTAAGTGCGATTGTTTGGCTAGTACGATTGTTCGCTAGTACGATTGTTTAGCTAGTACGATTGTTTAGCTAGTACGACTGTTTAGCTAGTACGACTGTTTAGCTAGTACGAAGATTTTTGATATTTATTGATTTTAGATAAATTGATACTAAAAAAACTCTATGTTTATAATTTTGCCTATTTAATTTAACAACATCTCAATCAACTCTATATAGATATTACAACCAATTCAGTATTGGCGTAACTATATATCAATGCAAATCTTTACTATTCTCAAACTCTAATGCAAATTTTGCAATATTAACCTGTTTGCCAGTTATAATAAGTTCGTCTCTATCTGCTATATAAAATGATGAGCCTGGAGATACCAACAACTTTCCTTCCCTGCGTACAGCTATGATATTTACTGAAAATCTATATCTTGCATCTATATCTCTAAGCGATTTATCTGATAACAACGATGCCACAGGAACAAATATACTACCAACATTCACGCCAGCTAAACCTAAACTTTTATCTGCTTGATCTCTTTTTGATCTATATTTTATATTTCTTTTTATATCAATATTTCGTATTTCTTTCTCTATATCTTCAAAATCGTCTGATGGTAGAGAGTAAAGGTTTAACACATTGCTCAATAAAGAAATAGTTGTCTCAATCTCATCAACAATAACCTCTTTAGCTCCTAACGCCTTAAACTCTGTTGATGTTGATAGATATCTTGATCTAACTATCATAGGGATAGATGGATATAAACGATTGATAACTTCTACTATATGTTTTGTGTTACTATTATCAGCGTACGATATAACTATTGCTCTTGCAAACTTTAGACGAGCGTGTGCTAACACGACCTCATCTGATGCATCACCATATATTATAGGCGTACCTTTAGCATTCTCTTCTCTAACCGTTGATGGGTTCATCTCTATGATAATATATTTAATACCAAACTTATCTGCAACTTTTGCAATGTTTCTACCTGCTAAGCCGTATCCAACAATTACAACATGATCTTTAACAGCTGGTAGACGTTTACCACCTTTATAAAAATAACCGTTCTTAATTCTTGATGGAATAGGAAACTTATTGACTACATTTGCTAACTTCTCACCGTATTGAATAAGAAATGGAGTAGCTCCCATAGTTAATACAGAAATAGCTATAAACTTAGATAATGCAAGATCGCTTAACAATCCAACAGATACTCCAACTGATGATAATATAAAAGAGAACTCCCCTACCTGTGCTAATGAAAACCCTGCCCTTGCTGACATCTTTGTCGGATAACCAACTAAATTCATCGATATAGTAGCAATTCCACCTTTTATTAATATTATTAAAATCGCCATGCCAAATATATATACAGGCTCTGCAATAAAAACATCTAAGTTGATTAATAAACCGATAGACACAAAGAAAAAACCTGTAAACACATCTTTAAACGGTATAACGTTTCCTAATGCTTGATATCCATAACCAGTCTCTGATACAACCATACCTGCCAAGAATGCACCTAACGCTAATGATAGCCCTGCTTTATTGGTTATAAATGCAACCGTCATACATATCAAGACTATAGATATTAAAAATAACTCTCTACTTTTAGTTTTTGTTACTTGTGATAATATCGGTGGAACTAAAAATCTTGCCACTACAAATAATAGTACGATAATCACAATCGCCTTACCAAAGGTATAAATTATCTGTAATGCTGATGTATCTGCCTCTGCTGCTAACATTGGAGTTATTAACATCATAGGAACTATTATTATATCTTGAAATATAAGTATCGCAGTTGATGCTCTGCCTGGAGGAGACTCTAACTCTGATCTTTCAACAAGCAGTTTTAATACAATAGCTGTTGATGATAATGCTATCAACATACCCATAAACACAGCACTATTAAATGATTGTCCCATAAATATATAAAATAACGTAAAGAACACTATCGTCATTAAAACCTGAAGCGAACCTGCACCGATCGCTAAACGTTTAAGTGATATTAATTGTTGAAGTGAAAACTCTAGACCAATTGTGAATAAAAGTAGAACTACTCCTATCTCTGCAAGAGTATCAACAGAACTTACTCCTGTTATTAATGAAAATCCGTTTGGACCTACTAATAGTCCTGTTATTAAATACCCTATTATACCAGGGATTTTTAGCCTCGAACATAATAGAAGTGACGCCGTTGCAAAGAAAAATATAACAGTTATATCTTGAAGCACCAAGATATTGACGTTGTGCATATATATACTCCAATCAAATGATTAATATCAGTATTAAAAAATAGTCTAGTTGAAAAGAAATGTCAATAGTCCGACATAAACAAGTATGTTATGACTTATAGATATACTTTAGAATTTTGTTGTAAAATTACTGATAATAAAAGAATTAAAGGTCAAAGAAACCTTTGAAAATATCGAAATTAAACTTAATATAATAAAAATTTATATCTTTAAATAGTTAAACCCAATTCATTAAATAAAATATTATTTTACTATAGACAACCTGATGTTGGCTATGAAAATAGTTAATCAATATTAAACTACTTTTCTGTACAGTTTAAACCTTTGATAAAAATATCTATATGATAATGCAACAACTCTTCTGCTTCACTCATAGGAAGTTTTAACACTATAAATGCAAAGTATAATGTTGAATGAATAAGCAATACTAAGCGTTTATATAACTGCTCAAGATCCATACTTGCTGGTATTTCTCCGTTATCTTGAAACTGCTTAAACCGACTGTCATTAAGTCTAAAAACAAAATCTACCCTGTCTTTAGAAATTAAGAAGAAATCTTTATTTTCATCTTTCTCATTAGGTATCAGCATAAAAAAAGTTAAAAAATTATTCACATTTTTTTCATACATTTCTGCTAATATGCGTCCTGCATGATGAACTTCTTCTAATAAAGAGTTTTTATGTTCAGCCTTATCTAAAACATTATAGAAATCATGCCTTATAGAATCCATCGCTGCTACCAACAACCCTTTCTTACTACCA
Source organism: uncultured Deferribacteraceae bacterium (assembly GCA_947039055.1). Lineage (GTDB taxonomy): Bacteria > Chrysiogenota > Deferribacteres > Deferribacterales > Mucispirillaceae > CAMQYB01. The sequence continues at coordinate 4,853 of CAMQYB010000038.1, read as the reverse complement.
AAATACCTAGTAATAAGCGATTCATTTAAGCCAGCTTCTTGTGATATGTTTTTGTAAGTGGATCTTTCATAACCATATTTTGCAAAAACAACGATCGCTGCCTCTATTATTAGCTCTTTACTTTTAACCTTATCTCTTTTTTTAAACACTCTTAATCTTTCTCCTATTTTATATAAAATATCCATAATAAGGAACAATCATGATTTACCGTAATAATTAAGAAAACATGTCTCTAATAATACAAATGAAAATACATAATTTCACGTTAAGTTCGTTCTAATACTTAAAATCAAATTACATATACCTTTAATAATGACAGAAATAAAGTACCCTCTAAACTACAATATTCTTTCAATAATAACATTATATTACGATAATTGCTTATTTGATAGTAGTTTTTTATTTATAAAAAGATATGGACAATAAAAAATAGCCAAATCACTATCTATTGTGATATAATTAAACTTAAAGATAATACAGATAAGGATGGATAAAATTATGGCAGAAATTAAATATGAAATCGTTGAAAAACTTGGTCTATTAGCAGAAACTCCAAAAGGCTGGAATAAAGAACTTAACTTTGTTAAGTGGAACGATTATGATCCTAAGTATGATATTCGTGAATGGTCTCCTGATGGAACTAAGATGGGTAAAGGCGTAACACTTACTAAAGAAGAGATGATAGCGTTAAAAGATATCTTAAACAAACTTGAACTGTAGATAGAAAACTACTACTCAAAAATATTGTTTATATTAATTGTTTATATTATTTTATAGAGGGTATTTATGGATAAAGATAAAAACATCTTAACTAGAGAGAAAGATAGTGCTGAATGTCCGCACTGTTCTACTCTTTGTCACTGGGACTGGCTTGAGTTTGGTGGCGATTACTTATCTTTTCAGTTTCGTGAAGATGATTACGCTAAAATAATATTTGCACAATGTAAAAACTGCGAACAAGATGTTCTGTTTTATAAAGATATCTTAGTCTTTCCTATTAAGAAAAAAAAGAAGTTAAATCTTGAACGATTTAAAAACTATCCACTCTCATTAAAACTCTTTAATGAGGCTTGCTCTATTATTGAGCTATCTCCTCAAGCTGCTTTAACTCTTGCTAAAATGTGTTTAGAAACACTTATTAGAGAAATTTTGAGAGATAATCAAATGAGAAGCAATACCTTCTTAGAAAATGTCAACACACTCGTCGATGAAAATATAATCGATGAAAATATTAAAAATCTCATAACTGATATTCGTATTATCGGAAATCAAGGTGCTCCTGTATTTAATATAATAGATACAACAATCCCTGTATTAAGTGAAGACGCTGCCATTGTTTTGAAAATCGTTACTCACATCACTAAAACTATTACAGAACACGAAAAACTTAAAGACGATCTTATAAGTAAAATGTGATGAATTCTGCGTAATATAATAATAAATTATAACAGTGTAGTAATCCCTACTATATAATATCTAAGATTTTCTACAACTATTAACAATATAACCTGCTCTTAATATATCTAATTGTAACATCAACTAATCAATTATCTATTGATTAATCTTAACAATGTAATATACTTAATATATGTAGTTTTAAGAACTTTTAATCGTTATTTTTGTCTTAATTATAATAGTTTAATAGTAATAGTAGTATATAGGTAGGTAATATTATATGTTTATAAAAATGAGAAGTATGTTAAATATTTTTTTAATTTTAATGGTTGTTGGGTTATTTACAGCTTGTTCTGATAGTTCATTTACACCTCCAAGTGGTGATGGTTCTGGTGGTGATACTGGTGGCGGTGACGGTTCTGGTGGCGACGGCGGTGATACTGGCGGTGACGGTGGTGATACTGGCGGTGACGGTGGTGATGTTGTAATTGGCGAGATTTTCAAACCGTTTAGCAATGATCTATATTTCGGAAGAACTAAGTTGACAGACGCAAATGAACTAAAAGCGTATGACTTAACACTTAAAACTATGTTAGATAATTATACTAAGTTAGTTGGCGATCAAGGTGCAACTTATCCAGTTGAAAATAGTATCAAAATTGATCTTAAAGGAAACAATATAAAAGGTATTAAAAATAAAGAACAACTTAATAAAATAGTGTCATTTATTGAAAGTGATGAACCTAGATTATTTCATATAAGTAACACAACTCCTATATCTATCTCTAATGTGTTAGAGTGGGAAATAAACAAGCCAGCGTTTCTAAAAGATAGTGATGGAAATATTACAGAGTTTTATGTTCGTATTGATGATGAATATAGTGATTATAAACAATATTCTACCGATATGAATAAAATGGAAATTAGAGTTCAAACAATTTTAAAATCTATGGGAGATATCTCTACTGATACTAAACCTCAAATTGTTAGAAATATTCATGAAAAACATCATGAACAAGTTACTATCGGTTTCACAGGTGGTGTTCCTAGTTCTGATATTAGAGGTGCTTTTCTAAATCCTAACTCACAGGGACATTATGTTGTTAATGTTGACGGACACTCTCATACGCTCTTATATCTTCTGCAACGCTTAAATACTAAAGCTATTTATATAACTGGTACGTATCAAATTTATAATCAGGAGACTAGTAAGCAAGAAAAACATCTTCATTCATGGAATAAAGTAGATGTTGGGGACGGTAAATGGTATAATATGGATCCTGCATCTGATGATGATTTCGTAGTAGACATACCTACAACTGGAGCTCCTGGACCTGGTGGATCTGGTGATAAAAACTTCTTTCTTAAATCTGATGCAGATTATCAAGAGAGATATATCGGTGTAAATAAAAATGAAACCGATCAATCTATCGGTTATTTATTGTATGGAGTTTCAATGCCTATATCTCCTGCAAATAGTTTAACTCCTGCAGATTATCAATAAAATTAAAATGAGTAGTTTATGTTTATAAAGAAGAGAAACGTTTTAAATATATTTTTAATTTTAACATCTTTAGGAGTTCTTTCTGCTTGTGCTGATGAGTCTAACTTTGTAACAGGTGGTACAAATTGTGATAACAATACTATTATAAGTGATGATATCTTTAAACCGTTTCATAAAGATCTATATTTCGGAAGAAGTAAATTAAACGTTGATGAGAAAAAAGTGTATGATCTCACAATAAAAACTATGCTAGGTGATTACAGCGAGTTTATGGTTGCTGATGATACTGGTGGAAGAGTAAAAATTGATCTTGTTAAAAATAATATAAAAAATATCAAAAACAGTGAGATGCTTCTGAAAATCTTATCTTTTATTGATTACGATGAACCTAGATTTTTCCATATAGCTAGTCGTGTGCCTATGCCTGATGCTATTGGATATGCGACTGCATTTAATAAAGATAGCAACGGAAATATTAAAGAATTTTATATCCGTATGCATAAAGAGTACGCTAACTATAATGACTATCAGGACGATATGAGAGTTATGGAAGTTAGAGCTAAAGCTGTTATAGATGCCGTAGGCGATATATCTAAAATGAGTGAGGCTCAAATTGTGAGAAAAACTTATGAAGAGTATCTTGCAACGGTATCATACGGTATGAAAGGTTCGCCGTCTGATATTCGTGGATCGTTCTTAAAACCTGCTGATCCTAGCAACGGTTACTATAAAGTTTTATGCGATGGGTACGCTAGAAGTATGCTCTATATGCTTCAACGTTTAAGATTTAAAAGTGTGTATATTATAGGAACTGCGAACGGTGGTATGCATGCTTGGAATAAAGTACAGATCAATGGCAATTGGTACAATTTTGATTCGACATGGGATGATTATAAAGATGCAAACTCACCAGAGTCAAATAAAGATAATTTCTTGAAATCAGATACAGAGTTTAAGACCTTGCATACGGGTTCTCAAAAAGAACCAAATGGAAAAATCACAGGTTATTTAAAGTATGGAATTTCAATACCTGCAACACCAGTAAGTAGTTTAGATCCAAGTGAGTATCAATAAGTTTTACGGCATACAAACAAAGTTTTATTTGTGATTAGTTTGTTATAATAAGTAGTAATAATGATGAGGAATTTATGTTTATAAAAAAGAGAAATATTTTAAACATTGTGATAATTTTAATGACAGCATGGTTGGTTACTGCTTGTGGCGAATTCTCATCTTTTGTGCCAAAGAAAGATAGTGGCTCTAATGAGAACGGTGGTGGTGGTGATACTGGTGGTGGCGATACTGGCGGTGGTGATACTGGTGGCGACGGTGGTGATACTGGTGGCGACGGTGGAACTGGTGGCGACGGTGGAACTGGTGATATCTTTAAACCGTTTAACAACGATCTATATTTCGGAAGAACACACTTAAAAGTTAATGAACAAAAAGCGTACGATCTTATATTAAAAACTATGATGAGTGATTACGACAAACTACTTACAATATATCTTGATGATGATGGATATGAAGTTGAAGGAAGAGTGAAAATTGATCTTGCTAAAAACAATATATTAAACATAAAAACTTCTGAGAACATCAATAAAATTATAGCGTTTGCTACAGATGATGAACCTAGGTTATTTCATATAAGAACTTCTGCTAGATCTTCTGCAACGGGAGATGCGACTGTTTCGTATCTTAAAGACACTAACGGAAATATCAAAGAGTTTTATATTCGTATAGGTATGAGATATGATAAATATTCAACATACGCAGATGAAATGAATACGATGGAGATTAGAGTTAATAATATTCTAACAGCTGTTGGTGATACATCTAAAATGAGTAAAGCTCAAGTCGTTAGAAAACTTCAAGAAGAATATCTTGCAACTGTGTCGTATGGACAGAAAGGTTCTCCCTCAGATATGCGTGGCTCGTTCTTAAAACCTGCTGA
>CAMQYB010000037.1 GCA_947039055.1 uncultured Deferribacteraceae bacterium | reverse complement strand
AATAGTATAGTTGATATACTAGAGAATAGTATCGTCAACTTATTGTTATATAACATATAAATAGTGTTAAGTAATTGGTAAATCAACTATGATAATTGTCTTTATTTTTATTAAAAATAAGTAAAAAATAGCGTCTAAGATTTTATTAAAAGTAACTAGAAACACCATATTTACTTTAATTATAATTAAACAAAATAAATCAAAATTAATGATAAATATCCAGCAGTAAATCATATCGATAAAATAAGAGCTTCATATATAATACATGTGAGATAATCTATTCTTAACAACACAATATCTATGATACGATACGTAATCAGTTTAACTTATAATATATTTTATTTATTAACATACATTAATTTCTATATTATTAAGTAATATACAAGTAGTTTATATAGCTATATGTATATATGTAGTTATATAGATGTGACTACCCTAAACATAGCCCCATAGAACCCTCATACATGCATTATATGAAGACTTGCACGTTCATGTGATGTCATATAGTGAAATGCAGAGCTACCGTACATAGCAACAGCTACCCATCTATCATCACAAACTACAGCGACTTTTATTTTTAGATTAGATTCTACAACTCCTTGTTCTCTAAGTGATGTATAAGCACCTAATGTTGCGTGCAACAATCCATGGATTTGAGTTGGTCTATTTTCTATTATTTCCGACTGTAAAGATGCATTCACAATTGTTTTCACAATGCTAGTTTGTATAGTAGATGACTTGCCAGATATGTATTTAATAACCATTTTTATACCTTGCATATCACTTATACTACTCTTAAAAGTAACCTCTTCTTCATCATCACTCATTGCAAGCATTAACGCTAATTTACCGATTCTTACATTACTCAGACTCATAATACACCTCAATAATAACGATATTATATTTTACTTCAACAACGTTATAGCATATAATTATACATATATATAGTTATATTTTTAATATTTTCACATTAAATTGCAATTAAATTATATAATTTAATATTTGTCATTTTTTGCTATTATTACTAAGAGTTTACAAAGGATTTCTTTTTGTTATGATTTAATTATTTATATAATTATGTTTAGTTTTTAAAAATAATACTTGACAATAAAGAATTAATATCTTAGTTTTAGCATACATAGTGAATATGTAATATATGTAATGTAACAGACAGAACAAGATTTTATAGTTTTGTCTACATGTATAGAATAGATAATCTATTCTTAGAAAATGTCCATTGTATTTCATGTATCTTTCTGTATGTACGGGCTAGTGGTTTTAAAATGCTTAATACATTATCATCTTACAACTTCCAGAATAAATATTCTGCTATACGGTCTGTCCATGTCCAGAATATCGCTTTACAAAATCAAAATAATCTTTGTCAAATTATAACTGACTCTTTTTTACAAGGGGTTTTATTTGAAGCTTGTCTAGATGACAAGCCAGGTTTAGTTACGTCAAAAAACAATGGTTCACATCAAGATATGAGTATTATTACATTTATGTCAGGTGCAGTAGCGTTATCGCCAGCTTTCTATGAGCTGTCATATATTGCGACGGAGCATCGAGATGACATCAAATTGTTACTGCCAAAATTAAGAGAGATAGGTATTAAATATGATAACAGATTGCTCTCATTTACGGGTGGAGTAAACACACATAGAGGCACATTATTTATAAATGGACTGCTTTCAGCACTAGTTGGTTATATCTCTTCAGGTTTTTCAATAGAGTCAGATTTATATGATTTTAATTCAATAAATTTTCTAAACAAATTATCAAATAATTTAAAAGATTTAACTAGAGGAATAATAGAAACAGAACTTATTACTCCGTCTAAATTAAATTTACCTATCAAGACATATGGAGAAAGGTTGTACCGTGAATATGGTGTTACAGGTATAAGGGGTGAGGTTGAAAACGGATTACCATCACTGTTTAATCATGCTTTGCCAACTTTAGAAAAATCTTTATCAAGTGGAATGTCATTATCGGAATCGATGTTAAGTTCATTATTTTCTATTATGTCTGTTTTAGATGACACAACCGTTTATAGACGTGGAGGTCATGCAGGATCAGTATATGTGAAATCAATTTCAAATGATATTTTAGATGCTGGTATTTTGACAGTTAAAGGTAAAAAATTAATTGAAGAGTTTAAATCAGAAGCTAAGAAACGAAATCTTAGTCCAGGTGGTAGTGCAGATATTTTGTCAGCAACTATAGCGACCTATTTTCTTATGAAAAGAACGTTTGCTGTAGAAATTAAATAAATATTAAGTATGTAGGAAGGTGAATTAATGAGTATCTATCTTTATTCTTTAATGTGTTATGGATTGACGGCTGCTATCTCGTTTTTGGTTGTAGGGATGATAGTTTTGATCAACAAGGTAATGAGTAGAAAATCTAGTAAAAGTGAGGCGTAAGAAATGGACATACTAATACAATTATTTCCGGGGATTTCATCACTTTTCATACAAGATCCTATAATTGCAGTTGGGCGAATAGCTCTAATTTTTCTAGGAATGGTACTGGCTTATTTAGGATTTAAAAGAACATTAGAACCATTAATAATGGTACCGATGGGATTAGGAATGTTAGCAGTTAATGCTGGTGTTTTATTTCTGGATACAGGAGTAACAGGAACATTAATGTTAAATCCTATGGTGAGTGAAACTAACGAATTAATGACAATTATGCAGATTAATTTTTTACAACCAATTTACAACATGATGTTTAGTAATGGATTAATAGCATGTTTAGTTTTTCTAGGTATCGGTGTTATGAGTGAGATCGGCTTTATATTAGCAAGACCGTGGTTAAGTATGATGGTTGCTGTTTTTGCAGAGCTTGGAACATTTGTAACAATTGTTATCGGCTATAAATTAGGTTTAACTCCAGGAGAAGCTGCAGCTGTTGCAACAATAGGTGGAGCTGATGGACCTATGGTATTATTTTCATCATTGATAATGGCTAAAGATTTATTTGTTCCAATAGCGATTATCGCATATTTATATTTAAGTTTAACTTATGTTGGGTATCCATATTTGATTAAATTATTGGTTAGAAGAAAATATCGTGGGATAGATGTAGAGGTAGTTATACCAGATGTTCCAGCGAAGAACAAAATCATTTTTACAATAATTGTATGTACGTTATTGTGCCTTCTTCTTCCAGTAGCTACACCGTTAATTCTATCATTTTTCTTAGGTGTAATAATTAAGGAAGCAAATATTGAACCGTTTCAGAAAGTATTAGAAACAACTGTAACGTATACATCAACACTATTTTTAGGATTACTTTTAGGAGTGCTTTGTGAGGCACAAACAATACTTCAACCTAAGGTAGGAATATTAGTTGTTTTAGGAATTGTTGCATTAACAATTTCAGGAATTGGTGGAATATTAGGTGGTTGGGTAGCATATCTAATCTCTAAGAAGAAGTACAATCCTGTTATCGGTATTGCAGGAGTTTCATGTATTCCAACAACTCCAAAAATTGCACAGAAGATCGTATCGGAAGAAAATCCTTACGCTATGATTTTACCACTTGCGATGGGAGCTGGAGTATCAGGTTTAATAGTTTCAGCTATTGCGACAGGTGTATTTGTATCGACTATTAATATGGTCGGAGGATAGATATATATTTATGAAACTGTGTAATATCTATAACCCTAAAAGTGAATATAGTTGGAATATTATAAAATATGATTCTTTAGAGTCTACCAATATTGAAGCGATTAAATTAGCAAATGAAGGTTATGGATCTTACACAGTTGTATTGACAGATAATCAGGTAAGTGGTTCTGGAAAAGTAGATAGAAAGTGGTATTCAGATACCGACTCTAGTTTAACTTTTTCTATGATACTTAGTATTGATTTAATTGATGGGGATCGAATTCCATCAATAACAATAGCAATGGCAGTCGCAATTTGTAGATGTTTAAATGAACAGTATTCAATAGATGCGGTAATCAAATGGCCGAACGATATCTTGATAAATGGCAAGAAAGTATCAGGTGTTTTATCAGAAACGGTTACGAGTAAGTGTGGTAATTCATTAGTTGTTATCGGTATTGGGTTGAATGTTAATCAAGTGTATACAGATTTTCCAAATGAGATTAAAGAGTTAGCAACCTCACTTAGTATAGAGCAGAAAAGGTTATTTGATAAAGCAGAGTTGTTAAAAAATATTCTTTATTATGTTCATGATTTATATAAGTTACTTCATATAAAATCAACAGAGATTATTGAAAAAGAGTTTAACAGATTAAGCTGTGTAGTATCTCAAACACAAGATATCAGAGACGGTTTATTAACATTAAAAGAAGTTAAAATTAAATATATTAATAAATCAGGTTTTTTAGTAGTAGAGGATATTAATGGTAATGAGCAAGAGTTGTGTTCTGGAGAAATATAGAGGAGAAACCTATGAAAAAAGAAAAAATTGTATGGAATAAGAAGCAACAGGATTATCAAGAACGGATGAATAAGGCATCAAAATTTGCAAAAAACGGCAAAGTTTTGGAACAGAAAGATGTAGTAGATGTTCTGGCATCAGTTATTAAAACAGGTGATAGAGTCAATCTTGAAGGTAACAACCAGAAGCAAGCAGATTTTCTTGCAGCATGTTTATCAAAGTTAAATGTTAACGATATTAACAATCTTCATATGGTTCAATCGGCAGTGCCATTACCAATTCATTTAGAGATATTTGAAAAGGGTATAGCTAAAAAATTAGATTTTGCATTCGCAGGACCAATGGGAGCAAAAGTAGCAGAGTTTATAAATGAAGGTAAATTAGAGCTAGGTGCAATACATACTTACTTAGAATTATTCGCAAGATATTTTATGGATCTAACTCCAAAAGTTGCATTAGTTTGTGCTTATGAAGCAGATAAAGATGGGAATTTATATACAGGTTTTAATACAGAAGATACTCCAGTGATTATAGAGGCTACAAAGTTTACGCAAGGAATTGTTATCGCACAAGCGAATAAGATTGTAGATAAAGTTCAAAGAATTGATATTCCAGGAGAGTGGGTAGATTTCGTAGTAGAGTCCCCAAAGCCATTCTTTTTAGAGCCGTTATTTACAAGAGATCCAGGTGCTATAACGGACACTCAAATACTTATGGCGATGATAGCATTGAAAGGTATATATGCAGAATATAATGTTGAACGTTTAAATCATGGTTTAGGATTTCAAACAGCAGCGATAGAGTTATTGCTTCCAACATACGGTGAAGAGCTTGGTTTAAAAGGTAAGATATGTAAGCATTTTGCATTAAATCCACACCCTACATTAATTCCAGCAATTGAGTCAGGGTGGGTTGAGTCTGTACACTGTTTCGGCGGCGAACTTGGAATGCAAAAATATTGTGAATCACGTTCGGATGTCTTTTTTATAGGGCCTGATGGATCAATGCGTTCTAACAGAGCGTTTAGTCAAACAGCAGGACATTACGCTATAGATATGTTTATCGGTAGTACGTTGCAGATAGATAAATATGGTAATTCAAGTACAGCAACATCTAATAGAGTTGCAGGTTTCGGTGGTGCACCTAATTTAGGTTGTGATGCAAAAGGTAGACGTCACTCAACTCCTGCATGGTTAAAATGTGGAGAAGAGTTTGAAGAGCAAGCAACTAGTTATTTAGGAAATGTTCCAAGAGGAAAAAGATTAGTTGTTCAGATGGTAGAGACATTTCAAGAGAAGATGGCACCATCATTTGTAAATGAATTAGATGCTTGGAAATTGGCTAAGAATGCAAATTTAGATTTACCACCAGTTATGATTTATTCAGATGATCTTACTCATATAGTTACAGAAGAGGGATTAGTATACCTTCATAAATGTAAAGGATTAGAAGAGCGTATGGCAGCTATTCAAGCGGTAGCAGGATTTACAGAAGTTGGTATGAAAGAAGATCCTAAGAAAACAGAAGAGTTAAGAAAAAGAGGCATATTTAAAACACCTGAAGATTTAGGTATTGATAGAAGACGTGCCAATAGATCGTTACTTGCAGCATCAACTATAAAAGAGTTAGTTGATTGGTCAGATGGGTTATATGAGCCACCAGCAAGATTTCAAAACTGGTAATAAAAGGAGGATTAAATGAGCAAAGAGTTACGTACAATTGAGTTTGAATTTAAATCAGCAGATTTTAAAGAGTTTCCAAAAACAAGTTTTCATTATGGTGTTGTTGGTTCTGGAGACATGGAATTAATCTATCAACATAAAGACCTAGGTGGTGCTGCAAAAATGACAGTATGCACTCCAGTTACAGGATTTGATCATGTATGGAAAATGGTATTTGAAAAATTTATAACTACTGCAAAAATTGGAAATGTTTTAATAGAAATTAATGATAATAACGCAACACCAGCAGTTGTATTTTTAAGATTAAATCAAGCATTAAAAGAAGCTTTAGCAGGAACAGAATTAATAAATTCGAATATTGTAAATGCTAGTTTCTTAGAGTTATCAGCAAGAGAGAGAGCTATAGGATTAGTTGATGAAAATACTTTTACAGAACTTGTTTCATCATACGACAAGATGAGCAGTCCACACCTTCCACTTATGGGAGAGTCTATAGAATTTGATGACGGCATCATCACTGGTGTTGGAAAAATAGGCGAGAAAACTGTTTTTGTAATATCACAAGAAGGTAAATATATCGGTGGTTCTTTAGGAGAGGTAAGTGGAGCTAAATTTGTAAACGTATTACGTTTAGCAAGAAATTTTTACGAATCAATGTTAGCTAAAAATCCATCATTACCAGAGAGTAAACGTCCAGCGATACTTATATCATTTGAGACAGGTGGAGTTAGATTACATGAAGCCAATGCTGGTCTCTTAGCACATGCTGAAATCATGAATGAGTTGCAGTTAAATAGAGGAAAAGTACCAGTGATATCTATTATCGGAAGTAAAGTTGGTTGTTTTGGTGGAATGGGATTTATAGCTGCTGCAACTGATGTAATTATTATGAGTGAGTATGGAAGATTAGGTTTAACAGGTCCAGAAGTTATAGAACAAGAGATGGGTAAAGATGAGTTTGACTCATCAGACAGAGCATTAGTTTATCGCACAACTGGTGGCAAGCATAAGTATATAGTTGGCGACAGTAATTTTCTTGTAGAAAATACAGCCATGTCATTTAGAGAAGCTTTAAAGAAAGTATTCAGTTTAGATATAAATGAGATCTCAAAATTGAGACGTGTAGGATCAGTAGAGATGATAGAGAAACAGAAAAAATTAGTTAAATTATCTGTAGATCTTCAACCTAAAGATTCTGTAGATGTATGGCGTTATGCAGGCAATGAGAATCCAGAAAAGTTAATAGATTTAAATGTTAAAACATTTTTAGAAACAGCAAAACAATTAAATCTTAAATAATATTAGAGGAGATAACATGGATAATTTATTAGGTAAAGGACGTTTAGCGATAGGCATGATCTCTGATAAAGATAGTTTTCAGGAAAATATCATAGATGGCAAGACTATCGTAGAGAAGGATTTTGGAGATTGTGCAGTAGTTGGAACAATTAAAATTAATGGTATCGAGTCAGTAGTTATTGGTAATGATGGAGAGACATATAATCCAAGATTTCCAGTAGTATACGCAGGTATTATCGGTATGGAAGAAGCGTATAAAATGGCTGAAGCTGTATATATAACGATCAAAAATGATGCATCAAAACCACAGAGTGAGAAGCGTCCAATAATATTAGTTGTTGATACTCCAGGTAACGGCCCTGGTAAACAGGAAGAGATTTTTGGAATGAATAAAGCAACTGGTGGGTATCAGTTAGCATTAGCAGAAGCAAGACATAAAGGCCATCCGATTGTTGCCATTGTAATTGGTAGAGCAGTATCAGGAGCATTTTTATGTCATGGATTACAAGCAGATCATATTTTATCATTAGATGCAAATTTTGGAACAATGATACATGTTATGCCAATTTCTAGTATTGCTAGAATCACAAAATTGGATATAGAGAAGCTTACAGCGATGTCAGCAGCTAATCCAGTTTTTGCATCAGGTGCAAAATTCTTCTATCAGTTAGGTGGAATTGAAGAGTTGATTACAGACATTGATAGTATGTCTTCAATTATTGCAAAACATATTGATGAGATAAGAAAGTTGAAATCAAATGGAGAAGTAGATGCAACAGGTCCATACGCAAGAGGCAAATTAGGTGGAGAGCGTAAAGGACGTATTGTAAGAGAAAAAATCATACAGATGATGAACGATCAGTTTGCAGCGGTAGAATCTAAATATTGTTAACGAAAAATATTAAGGTGTAATGATTATGGATATAAAAAATTTGAAGGTTATCGTGGAAGAGTTTAATACAGCACCTACGATCGACAGCATGCCAAAAAGATCACTAATTGATAAAGGTATCAATGGTCCAACGGCAGCGCATGTTATCGAAGAGGTACACACGCCATTAAATCTTGCATATCTTACTTTTACAACAGGATCAACGGCTTTTCAAAATATTGTAGGAGTTACCATAAACGAGATTGAGGACAGAATTAAAGCTACTCAAAATCTTTTTAGAATAACGAATATACCAACAAATGCGAAGATCCTTTTCACTTATGCACCACTAGTTAATCTTTTTCCTAACAAAGCGTTAGAGGTTATGGGTACTGATAATATTTTTATGTATAACTCTAGTAGAGACGCATTTTTATTAGCACTGTTAGAAAATGAAATAGATGTTGTTATCGGAGAATCAAGTTTTATCCGTGCAGCATTAATAGATGCTAACCGTATGAATTACTCTTCAAATATCAAAAGAGATATCATCGTACTTGTTGCAGGAACACCTCTTGATGATCAATTAATATCAGAGTGCAGTCCGTATGGGTGGCAAGTACATGATCTCTATGGTTGCCAAGAGTTTGGTTGGTTAGTAGTTGATGGTATACCTTTGAGAGATGATATTTCATTAGTAACTTCACCACTTGGCGGCGAATATAAAGAGTTAGTTGTAGGTGGTTTACCAACTGCAGATAGCTTTATTGTAAGCGAGACCGACATCGGTCATATCTGTAATAGTAGCGGAAAAATAATTACTTATAGGAGGAAAAGAACTCATCCTGAATATGAAGTTTTCGTGAAGGAAACAACTTTGTCATCAGCAGATAGTATTGATAGAGTAGCTAGAACAATTTTAAGAATAAAATCAAGAATTGTAAAAGTATCAAGCGATATTAAAACTTCTGCACCAGAAACTGTTTTAGAACTTCGGCAACAGGTATTAGATGTAAGAGCTGATCTCACTCCTACTTCTATTCGAATTCATGGTTCTCAGAAAACAAAACTTTTTGATGATCTACAGCAGGCACAACTAGATCTTCAACAAAATAGTAAGACAGACAACACATGGATAAAGAAAAGGTAATTGAAAAATTTAGTAGACATACACTACTAAAGCTCACAGAGGAAGGAAGATTGAGATCTGTAAAAAACCTTCTTCCAAACTGTATGAATGTAGTTGATAGCGAGATTAAAAATTTACTTATAAATGGTTACGAAGGGATATCTCTTCCAGCTATTGTAAGAAGATCGGAGATACCGTTAGAAGATGATCAGATAGGAGTTGGATTTACATCTCCATATCTAAAGAGTAATGCAAGAGTAAAAGGAGCATCAGTAATTAACGCTAACGACATACTATTATCTTATACACCATTTGATATAGTTGAAGTCGGTTATGTTAAGAGAGATCTTCTAGTATTTAATGTTTTTGAGGAGATATATAGGTTTGCAAAAGAGTATTCAATAAAATTAGGAGTATGGGGTTCTATCGCTTTAGAAATTCTTACCACCTTAAATTATTGTCATGTTTATTCAGATCTAGATATTTTAATAGAAGAAAACACTCATGAGTTACTAAATGTTTTTTACAACAAAGTGATAGATCTTGAAAATAGATTTGCTATACGAATAGATACGGAAGTATTACTGGGTAATGGGTATGGCATATCATTGAAGGAATTATTTTCAGAAGGTTCAACAGTATTAGGTAAGAGTATTAATGATTTAGCTATCATTAGTAAAAGTACAATAAATAATTAAAAAGGAGAATTCATTATGGAAATCAAAGCAAGAATGCCAGGTAAAGTAGAAGAGATTAAATTTAAAGTTGGTGACGCTGTTAAAGAAGGTGACGTTGTATTAATAATGGAAGCATTAAAAATGAAAACACCTATAGCCTCTCCAGTAGCTGGCAATGTTAAGTCAATTGACGTTGCAGTTGAAGATAGAGTAAATGCAGGTCAGTTATTAATTGTTGTAGAGTAGGAGGTCCGCTATGGTTATTTATGGCATAGCACTATTAAGTGCATGTATGTTTGTTGGTATGTTTATCGGGCAAATTATCGGAAAATTAATCGGCTTAAATAGTGATGTTGGTGGTGTTGGTTTTGCGATGCTAATATTGGTACTTGTATCAAACTATATGGAGAAAAATGGTCATATATCTCCACTTGCTGAGTCAGGATTAAAGTTTTGGAACAATATGTATATTCCGATTGTTGTAGCTATGGCTATGCAACAAAATGTTGTTGTTGCAGTTTCCTCTGGTCCTGTTGCTATATTAGCAGGTTTAGGAGCTGTATCTGCTATGTATCTTCTAGTTGTACCAATTTCAAAACTAGCAAATCATTCAGTAGATTGGGATAAATAAGGAGTTTTTATGTTAATTGAAATCATCACGAAAATAATGACTAAAAATGGACTAGTAATGTCATTTATGGTTGTAGCAGTAGTAATGTGGGCATCATACGCTATATCAAAATATTTAACTAAAGGCAGAATTCATGGTTCAGCTATTGCGATTACTATGGGATTAGTATTGGCATATTTTGGTGGCGTATATTCTGGTGGAACGAAAGGATTATCAGATGTTGGATTATTTTCAGGCATAGGTGTTATGGGCGGATCAATGCTTAGAGATTTTGCTATCATATCTACATCATTTGGAGCAAAGATCAAAGAGATTAAAAAAGCTGGACTTGCAGGAGCTGTAGCATTATTTACAGGTATTATCTCTTCTTATGTTATCGGAGCTGTTATCGCATTATTGTTTGGCTACACTGATGCGGTGAGTATTGCAACGATAGGTGCAGGAGCAGTTACATTTATAGTAGGCCCTGTAACAGGAGTCGCATTAGGAGCAAGTTCAGAAGTTATCGCATTAAGTATCGGTGCTGGAGTTATTAAATCAATTGCAGTAATGGTTGTAACACCGATGAGTGCTCGTTTTATAGGACTTAATAACCCTCAAACGGCTATGGTCTTTGGTGGATTAATGGGAACAACATCTGGAACAGCAGCAGGACTTGCAGCAACAGATCCTAAGTTAGTTCCTTATGGAGCAATGGTTGCAACATTTTTCACTGGACTTGGTTGCTTATTATGTCCTTCAGTTTTATTTTACATAACTAAACTAATACTTGGTTAAGAAGTTTTAGTAGTATAGGTGTTAGTATAGTACAAAGAACCCTCCTTGTACTTGGCATATCGTATTTGTTTTGGTCCCTAATCATTATTGGTTAGGGACTTTTTTTATATGTATAAATATAAACCTTTAGAACGATTTTTATCAGTATAGTTATTATTTTTTGTATTGATCTAATTATGAGTAGATGTAAAAAATACTTATATCAATAAGTGCTTGTATTCCATCTTGATTTTGTTAAGTAGTTGAAGTTACTCTACATTTTAAAGCAAAGTTTTATCATATAAAATTTAATTGTAAAAATTGGGAAAACATCATAGTATAAAATAGTAGTCATAAATACTAAATATAGCTTTAATTAAATTATGATATAAATTATAATAGTCAGATATGATTTATGATTTTTATTTTTTAGATATAAATACATAGCGAATAATATACTATTTTTTTTTGGTATTTATTTAAATAATTTATTAGGAGTGTGTTATGAAAGGTACTCACATATTCTT
>CAMQYB010000036.1 GCA_947039055.1 uncultured Deferribacteraceae bacterium | reverse complement strand
TTATACCCTACTCTTAAAACAAATCCTAATCCCTAATTTTGTAATGTAGTAGTAATATCGTCGTAACGATTAGATATTAGATAACAACATTTTAATAAATATCAATTAACCCCATAGTTTAAAATTATGGGGTTTTTATATTAAAGTAGATCAAGTTTCATGCTTAATTTTGTTTTATAAACAATAATTATTTATATATTGAACAAGTGTCCAAAATATATTTATTAGTAAATATAGAGAAAAGTATTGATGAATTTTAAAAGTTGTGATAGTATAGATAAATCATGTGGTTTTGATGAGTAGTAAGGCGATTTCGCTAAGCAAATCTTAAAACATTTCAACAAAAATTTAGTCTATTCCCCGGTAGCTCAGCTGGCAGAGCAAGTGACTGTTAATCACTGGGTCGGCGGTTCGAACCCGTCCCGGGGAGTTTTGGACACTATTATTCTTAACAGATATAATAGTCTTAAAAAAGAACACAGATAGCAACTATCAATTTTTATCTTGCGATAACATTCTAAACGCTATCTGGATTCAAGTTTTCGCTCCTCTTTTATTGGGGAGCGAACTTAAACCCTTACAATTTACTTCCCTACTCATAGGTCGCTTATGTTAAATCATAAGTTACCGATCGAGTCCAACTCAGTCAAAATACCGATATATAAGTCGTATCTTAAATTAACTGGTAGTTATGAATTAACTGTCCTGCTTAATCAAATATACTTTTCTTCAAAAGAAGAGTTAGATATTTACGATATCAAACGATTGTCGTTCTACGATAAATCTATCCCTACTCTACGCATAAAATTAAATCATCTTGAAGAGATCGGATTAATCACTTCAAGAAAGAATTCTCTCTATGCAAGAAAATTGTATAAAGTTAATACTCAACTATACCCTAACAACAATCGCTTAATATCTATGCTTGAGGGTGTCGATCTTATCGATATTCCTGAATACATAACTGCTGCTATCATCAATAAATTTCGTCAACACGTTTTACACGGTAATGATGAATTAACGTTCTCTATAAGCTCACTTAAAAAAGAGTTAGAGGCTGATCGCTGTGTAAGTAGTATCAGTAGTATTATTTCAATTTTGGAGAGTAACGGATTTCTAACTAAAAAACTTGTCGGTAGAGTTTATCAATATAAACTTAATAGCGACCGTTTAGCTGGCTACTTCGATAAAGAATTAATCGACAAACAAAGCACTCTACTTGCAACTCTTTTTAAAAATCTTACTACTACAATTTTAACTGATGACAAAATTAAAAGTTATACCAGCAGTCTTAGAAATCTACTTATCAAAGGCTACAGCTATAACGATCTAAAACATATCATCGCATACTTATACAAATCTGAAAGATATAAAGATCGTGTTCACTCTCCAACACATATAAAAAATATTTTCAGTAGATTAAAAGATGAAGCATCTTTCTATATCTCACGCAGGAAAGCAAACGGAGTAATATACTCATTGCTTAACTGTGAAACGCCATCAGAGAACGTAAGCACTTGTGATATCAATAAAGAGTACAATGATCTATCTACATCGAAGGTAGAGGCGATAATCACTAAATCAAGTAACACTTTAAAAGGTTGGTATTATAGATGGTCGTACGGTGTGTCTGATATCGATTTAGATGATTTTATTCAAGAAGCAAGAATTCTTCTACTTTTGGATATCAAAGAGAATAGAGATAAAATTGATAGTCACCTACTCAACAGTTTAAAATTTAGTATGCAGAAATTTATGACAAGTAAACGTTGCACAACAACCAACAATGATATAATAAGATTTCATCATGAAGATATAAGCGATCTACAAGATAGAATTGCATCAGTCGATCAAGAGGCTACAAACGATATCTACCATGATAATATTAGAGAGTATATAACAGAGTTGTTAGGTAAAATAGATAGTAATATTGCAGATATAATATCAGATCATTTTGGATTAAATGAGGAGTATAAAACGTATAGTTTAAGAGAGTTAGAGAAGAAGTATAAATGTTCATTTACGCAAGCAAGCAGGCTTATCAAGAAAGGCTTAGATCAATTACGAAGCCATGCACCACCTGAGATCATCTCAGCGTTAATCAATTAAACAAGTTTAAGAGCAGTTACTATATCAAGTAATATCGCTATGTCAAAAACTCAGTAGTTATTCAATAATATCAACAAATTCAATCAAAAACCCTAAAAAAATCTAAAAACCGTATAAATTTATATGGTTTAAAATCAATCTCCCAAATTTCATAAAAGTGTTATCAAAAAACCGAAGCTAAAGAGAGCCTGCTAGATAAAGGATAGTTCAACTATCAAAAAGTTTACTCCAAATGAATAAAAACTTATATATGAGTTCTTGAATGTTACACCCTTAGTAGTAATAAGTATATCGTACAAATATTTTATATTACAGGAGAGATATTATGTTTAAGAAATTTTCACCACTTTTTTTATTTGGAGTAATCATGTTTACAGGTTCAGATCTATTCGCAGTTGAAGTTCCAACAGACGGCGACTTAATGTTCACCTTTTATGATGTTTTAATAAACGATGTAATAAAAGGACCAATAGGAGCTGCAGCTGGAGTTGTAGGAATAATTTTCACAGGTTTCATGGCTGTTAAAGGACAGATCTTTCCAGCGTTACTAGGAGTTGCTGCAACTGCTACTGCATTTGGTGCAGAGAGTATTGTATCAACATTTGGAATTGAGATCATAGGAACAGTAGTTAAGGTTATAGGTTAGAAGATGGTTGCTATGCCTCAATACTTATCACGTCCTATGGCTATATTATTTTGGGAGAGTGATGAACTAGTTATCGGATTAATGGCTTTAACTATCGCATTTGTTGTAACTGGGATAGTTGCCTTTATGATCGCAATCGGTGTGTTCTCTATGTATCGTCGTTTTCGTAAATCAGCAGGTAGAGGATTTTTACAACACCTACCATACATTTTAGGTCTTAAAAGTTTCGAAGGATTTCCACACGCTTATATAGATGAATTCGAGGAGTAGAGATGTTTTTAAATAAATATATAAATAAAGCCAGCAATCTTTTTATAGAGAACAGATTGTTAAAATTCATCGTAGTTGTGTTAGCGATCACACAGGTTTTATCTTACTGTCAATTAGCTAATCTAAAAAATAGTGAGCGAACAATTTTAGTTCCAATAGGTTTGAATGAACAAGTTAATGTATCAGGCAAGACTGCTGATTTAAATTATCTTTCTGCTATGGCTGTATATATAACGACGCTTAAATATTCATCAACACCAAGAACAGTTATGAACCAGTACAAGATGTTGCTCACGATGTTTAAAACAGATAGTTACGATGCCTACGCTCAAGATTTTCTACTATCAGCTCAAAAGCAACAGAAGAATGAAGTTACTTATCAGATGAGAATTAATGATATTGATATCAAGATAGAACCTGAAAGCATATTAATAATTAACATCACATACTCTAAGTTTATTTTCAAAGAACCAGTTGATACAGATAAGCGACTTAGATTAGAAGTTAAGTTTGAAATCAATTACGGTAAGTTTGCAATCAAAGAATTTAAGGAGGTTAAGTTGTGAGATTTTATAAAAAGTTAGTTCTGACTTTTTCATTTATATTTATTTTGGGAGTAGACATCTCATTTAGCAGTACTAAAGTTTACAATATTTCACGCACTGATGTGAATAGAATTATATGTGATGATGAAATAAGTGAAGTGATCTTTTCAGAAGAGAAAGGTTTGATAACTAAAACTAGTGGTAAGGAAGTTTTTATTAAATTTCCTGTAAATATTATTGTCGACTCTCAAGATGGATCAAGAGAAACGATCTATAGCGATGATACAGCTGAAGTGTTTTTAGTATGTGGAAGTACCACTCATAGTTTAATTCTAAAACCATCAAATGTTCCAGCTAAAACGATCACACTTGTTGAAGAGGGTTTAAGTAGCAAGCGAGTTCATGACGGCGATAGTAGAGATGAAGAAGAGCTACTTGCAAACCTTATGGTACTTGCAGTGAATGAAGAAGTACCTAAAACATTTAAGAAAGAAGTTATAAATAAATTAGAGCGTTTTAAACGAGGCGACGTTGATATAACTTTTATCAAGAAGAATAAATATATCGGACAAGGCTATACAATTAGCGAGTATCACATTCATTCATCAAGTGAAATAACGCTCCTTACAACAGAGCTTATATCGTTTTCAAGAATAGTTACACCTGCTGCACTTCTATTAACTGCTGAAAGTTTTAAAGGTTGGATCAGAGGGTATGTTATCGAGCGAGGTGTTAAATGACATTTCTAAAAGATAAATTTAACGCACTTACTGGATCTGAGAAGAGACTTGTAATGGTTGGGATATCAGTTCTATTTCTCATCATATTAATCACAGTTATTTATCAGGCTAAAACTTCAAACAGTGGAACGACTACCGTTAAAAAGAAAGATAAATATATCGAGTTAAATCTATCAGATGAAGATGCAGATAAGTCGTTAGAATTATCTATCAAGGGAGAGCTTGAAGATGCAGAACGTAGACGACTTGAACAACAATCTGAACAAGATAAGGAAATGGAAGAGCTTAGAGTTTTAATAGATCAATTAAGTGTTGCTCCTAAGAATGATGATTTAGGTGATTACGGTGATTTAGAATTGGACTCTATTCCTGAACCTCCAACTGAGATTGAAACTCCTAAAGCACCACCTATAATTATTAGAGGTGGAATATCGGTTGAGAAAATATCAGTTGAAGTACAGAAAGCAAAAGAAGAGAAAAAGAAAGAGCGACAACGTAAAAGATTAGTTAATTTTATACCAGCTGGAACAATTTTAAAAGCAACATTAATAAACGGTATGTACGCACCAACTATGGGTAAAGGAAAAGAATCCCCTTACCCTGCACTACTTCAAACATGGGATTTAGCTTTTCTACCTAACAATGTGAGAAAAGATTTAGCAGGTTGTTTTGTATTAGGCGAAGCGTTCGGAGAATTATCAGATAGTAGAGTACATATTAGATTATCAAAAATATCTTGTATATCGAGTGATGAGAAATGGGTACTGCAAAAAAGTATTAAAGGGTTTGTAAACGGTGATGATGGGAAAGTTGGTGTTGCTGGAAAAACAGTTGCAAATTTTGGACGTTTAACTTTAACGGTTCTATTGTCAGAATTTTTATCATCAGCTGGTGAAGCCGTAAAAGCTGCAACACAGGTTAATACTTATAATCCATTAGGTGGAGTTACAACAACGGTTGGTGGAACAGCAGGCGACATTGCACTAGCAGCAGCAGGTTCTGGAATAGGTGAAAGTGCATCTATGTTATCAGAATTTTATCTAGATATTATGAAAGAGATGAGTCCAGTTATTGAAGTTAATAGTAGACGTGAAGTAGAGATTGTAATTGAAGATGGAGCAGAATTACTTACAGATGATTTTATTTGGGAGGGGGTAATAAATGATGAGAAAGTTGACTAAATACACTCTTTTAATATCGGTAGTTTTTATAAGTTACGGCTGTGCATTTTCAGCCTTAAAGAATACATGTATAGATATTGAAGGTGGTGTCAAGTGTGCAACGATTGAAGAGAATTTGAAATATATGGATAACAAAACTAAAAGCAGTCAAACGATTGATAATCTATCAGTTGTAGATACGGAGAATGATGTTTTCAAAGATGAGATTGTTCGATTAATGACATCTCAATCAATAGATAGAAGCACAACGACTATACCGACTAAAGTTTATCAAGGTAGATATAGATTGATGATTTTGCCGTACACAGATAAAGATAAATATTATTCAGGTAGATACGTTTATATAACAGCAGGTAGAGAACATTGGGTTGTTGATGATTATGTGATGAGTGAAAAAACACCTATTAAAATTAATGTACCGTTAAAAAAATCTAAACAGAAAAAGGATATAGATTTTAAAAATAAATTAAAACTTAAAGATCGTTCAGATGTTGAGCTTATAAATTTTTATACAGTGTCAGCGTTCAGTGGGCTTAACTGTAGAGATTATCCTGATCAGAATTCTATGATTGTAAGATCGTATAATTACGGTGATGAGTTAGAAGTTATTGATACAACTTCGCCTTACTGGTTCAAGATTAAAGACGGCGATATAGATTGTTTTGTGAACTCAAATTACTTAGATAATAGGTATATGAAATGATTGATAAATTAACTACTTTACTTTTTGGAGAAAACAGAGGGCTTACTAAAAAAGATTTAGATGTTAAACGTAACAGTTTCTCAGATCTTCTACCATACCTAGCGTGTCGTGCACCTGAAGACAAAAACATTGGCGATCTAGAGAAGAAGAATTACAACTACGCATATCTGCTTAAAGATAATAGTGTCGGTTTTATATTCGAGTGTCAGCCGTTAGTTTTTGCAGGTAACACATTTGATTCACTCTCATCACTATTTAAATTTCCTCTGCCGCCAACGACTGTTATTCAGACGTTTTTGTACGCAGATAGTTATATTGAAGATATTTTAAATTCGTATAAACAGCTACGTTACAGTAATCCAAATTTAAGTGAGATATTTAAAGAACAGATAGAACAGTATTGCAACTTTTTTCGTGAAGGTTCAAAGAACGGTTTATGGCAGTTATCAGGAACACCTATGAGATCGTATAGATTATATATCTCAATTAAAATTCCTATCAAATCTGATTACTATAAAGATAGCGATCAATACTTAAATGAAGTTGATAAATATAAAGATCTAATAGATGCATTTGTATCAACTTTAAAGGGTTCATATCTTGCACCTGAGATTGTTCATCCTGATGATTTACTGTTTTTATTAGCACGGATATTTAATCCTGATAGTGATATTAAAAGTAAAAGATGGGATCAATCACAGCCGTTATATAAACAGATTATCAATGCAGAAACTAGTATCAAAAAAGATGGCGATACGTTACAGATCGGTAGTATGTACGCAAAATGTATAACTCCTAAATCTTTTCCTAAGATGATTGAGTCAACGATTATGAATGATATGATCGGTTATTTTGGTCGTGCAGCGTTCTCTAGTGATGATGATATAAATCAAATTCAATGTCCGTTTATGATCTCATCAAGTTTTATATATGAAGAGTTAAGAACGTATTTAGAAACAAGAGCGTCGCAAGTTATGATCCAACAAGCAGCAGGTACACTTGCAAACGGTGTAGCACTTAGAAAGATAGAAATGAGCGATATGAAAACTAAACTTGAAGAGGGAGAGATCTATTTAAGAGCTATAACTCAGATGTGGTTATTTGATAATGATAAAGACAAGCTATCTGAAAAAACTAATCGAGTTGTAACGATGTGGAAGAATTTAAATATCGAAACACAGAAAGAGAGTTCGTTCATATTAACTAAATTATTTGTATCAGCTCTACCTATGGGACTATACGGAAAAGATTATAAAGATCTACAACGTGATTTTATTCTACCTAGTAAATCGGCTGCAAGGCTCATGACTGTTCAAGCAGGGTTTAAAGGTATTGGAGCACCGTATATGTTGTTTATGGATCGACGTGCTCAACTTTCAGCAGTAGATATTTTATATACTGGAGCTAACAAGAATTTTTTAATCACAGGTGGATCAGGTGGTGGTAAATCATTTTTAGTAAATTATCTTGTATCAAGTTATTTATCGGTTGGATGTAAAGTTCGTATTATTGATGTTGGAGAAAGTTATAAAAAAACAGCCAATTTGTTTGATGGACAATTTATAAAATTTTCAGGTTCAGCGATCATCTTAAATCTGTTTGAAGGGCTAGGAGATTTAACCTCGAAAGGACACGGTGTGAATGAGAATGAGTTAGCAGATGATTATGCATCAAAGGTTGCAATATTGACTGGCGTTATAGCCACGATGGCGATCTCACGAACAGGTGCAAACGCTACAGAAACGCAGATGGTTTTAATTGAGCAAGCTATCAACAGTTCAATTAAAAGTAAAGGTGCGAATTCATCTATAGATGATATAGCTGGGTATTTAGCTAACTTAAAATCAGATGCACAGAAAGAAGCAAAACTTGCTGAAGAGGGACATTTCCTAGCACTTGCTTTACAGAAATATTGTAAGGGTGGCGATTACGGTAGATATTTTTCAGGTGCTAGTAATGTAAGTTTTAAAGGCGATCTATCAGTTGTAGAACTTGACGGTGTGCCTGAAGATTTACGCAAAGTTGTTGTGCTTGCTTTTGCCTCTATGATTGAAGATGAGGTTTATAACGGCGATAGACAAACTCCAACAATAATAATTATAGATGAAGCTTGGCAAACGCTAAGTGAAAATCCAGCTGCTGCAAAATTTGTTGAGGGTCTATATCGTAAGATCAGAAAGTATAACGGTTCAGTTGGTATCGCTACTCAATCTATTATGGATACTCATCCAACACTTGGCAAACTTAAGCATATTGGTGGAGTGCTTAGGGCTCAATCTAATATTGAATTCTATCTTCCTGATAAAGATATTAGTAAAGCTGTAACTGGCGAGAATAAGCTTATAGATCTAAATGAGTTTGAAGTTCATTATCAGATAAATAAAATCAGTTCAAAAACTCTACCTAGATATTCAGAGTTCTTTGTTAAATCTCAAAGTGGTTCAGGAGCAGTTAGATTATCAACTGATGAGTTCACAT
This sequence comes from uncultured Deferribacteraceae bacterium, assembly GCA_947039055.1. Classification (GTDB taxonomy): domain Bacteria; phylum Chrysiogenota; class Deferribacteres; order Deferribacterales; family Mucispirillaceae; genus CAMQYB01. The sequence goes on along the minus strand of CAMQYB010000036.1, from coordinate 3,336 downwards.
ATTTTGTCTGTTCAAGTGATGCAACAGATAACACGTTTCTAACATTTTGGTGTACTAAATATCGAACTGAAGATATGAATTTAACTCACGCTGAAGGTATGCGAAAAGCTATTTTAAAAGCTGTTGAGATATCTAAAAAAGTTGGTGGTATAGGAGCGTTCAAACATTATGTTAATACAGAGTTTCAAAATGATATCAAAAATCAGGAGATAAAATTATGAAAATATTATTTTTAATATTGATAACTTTTATAACATACAACGCTTACGCAGTTGATCTAGGTAAGATCGGTGCTACGTATGAAATATTAGAGAAAGATATTTTACAAGTGATGAAAGATAGAGCTACAAACACAGATTGGAAATCTATCTTCGATGCTGAAAAGAAAAAACTAGAAGAGAATATCGGCAAAATTGATAGAGGTATTCCTAAGGCTGAGAAAGATTTCACACGCTATATCGATCTTACAACAACCTTAGATAAACCTATCTATATTAGAGATAATAAAACAGGCGAACCTAAAGCTTTATATCCTAAAGGGTATACTTTCAACGTGCTTGATCATGTATCAACCAACACAAGATTTATATTTTTTGATGCAAGTAGAGAGGAAGAGCTTAGATGGTTTAAAGAGAATTATAAAGATAATTTATCGTACATGCCGATCATCGCACGTGGTAACGCACTGCACTTATCTGATGATATCGGACGTGAAGTTTATTTTATAGATGATGAACATATCAACAAATTTAAGATTAGTAAACTACCAGTTATCATCTATCAAGAGAAAAACAAACTTAGAGCTGATGAATATTTTTTAAGGAGTAGAGCTGATGAAAAATAATGTCAATATCAAAAAGTTAGTTCTGACTTTTCTTATATTTGGAGTATCAACTTTCACTGGTGTAAACTCTGCTGAAGCTGTTTGTAAAAGTGGAATGTTAAATCCGATATCTGATATTAGATGGTCGTGTTCTATGCCAATTATTTTAGGTGGGATAACTGTTGCAGATGTTACATCAGCCGATGGCAAGTCTGCATCAAGGGCTGATAAGATGGGTTCATCAGGTTCAGCGTTATGTATTTGTGCAGATCAAAATATTTTAGGTGTACCTAGAGTTGGATTTTCGTTTGCGATGAATTTAGTTTTTAGGATCGGTGAAGCTGTGAAAGATCCGTTCTGTTTTCCTACATTAGGGTTTCAAATTAATATGGGTAAATGGGGTGCAGCTGGTGCTGATCAGGGTAAACGTGGGACTGGTAAAAATACTTTCAGTTATACTCACATGATTTCATTTCTACCAACTCAAATATTAAATTTATTTATAGATAGTTTATGTATGCAACTTTCAGATACTAACAGTCCGTTCTCGATACTTTATATGTCAGAGTTTATGCCTCAAGCAAGATCAAGTGAGCTCGCACTAATTTTAGCACCTGAAAGTATTTTATTTGCGAACCCAGTTGCACAAGGTTATTGCATGATTGATTCTGCACTCACGACTATTGAACTAACTGATCCTATCGGTTACTGGTGTGTTGGTGGACACTCAATTTTTCCATTATCTAACCACTCACTAGAAGTTGATTACGTCGATGCTGCATCGATCAATATCGCTAAAATGATTTTTCAATTATCTCGTACGGCTCAAATATTTTCTTGTTATGGAGTACCAGGATTGTGCAGTTGTTTTCCAACTCTTATGTGGAATAAAAGAGAGTTTAGATTTCAAATTGCAAAACCAAGTGCAGACTCGTTTTGTAGACGAATGGGTAAACCGTCAATACTGTGGAATACGCCAAATAAAAATTCAGCGTTAATGAAAGCAGGTGGCGAAGATAATTTATTATTTATGATATGGAGAAGGAGGGATTGCTGTGCATTATAAAATGTTATTAATAATCGTAATTACAATGATAACTTTATCGGTAACGAACGCAAACGATAAAGATTTAATCGATACTTACAATCAAGTTGATGAAAAGATAGAAGAGAAAAATCATCCATGGAACGACTCAATTGGCGATGTCTATGAAGCGATGTTAAAAGCTGAACCAGTTGAGATTACTACTATCCCTAAAATCAGCACCGTTACAGATAAACAGTTTGAACTGATCAAGAGTTTTGATCTACCAACTGTTGATACCGTTAAAAAAATGATCGATGATCCAAGCTGTATCGATCCTGATGTTTTAGGAGATTATAGAGTGTATATATTTATATCTCAATCAGTTCCTATTAAAACTTTGAAAAATTATATGAAGTCTGCACTTAAAACTTCTAACACTTTGCTTGTGATGAGAGGCGTTATAGGTTCGGCTGATTTCATTATGCCTACACAAAATTTTATAACTGAACTTGCTTGTGGTAAGAAATTATCAGAGTTAAAACCTGATGATAAATGTGGTGTTTCAAGAGTTGATATTAATCCGATTTTATTCACTCTATTTAATATCGATAACGTACCAGCTATCGTATTTAGTAAATTGAGTTATCACGAATTAATGGTTAAAGCGAACTTAAACGAGCCTCTAAAAGATGATGAATATTTTATGATTAAAGGAGATCTATCGCTACCGTACGCACTCACCAAAATTAATGAAGTTGCAAAAGACTCATCTATTACAGATATGCTAACTGTTTTAGGAGGCAAATATGGTAACTAAAATAATAACATTATCGCTCTCAATTATAGCGATATTTAGCAGTGCTATTTTTGCAAGCGAATATGAAAAATATTACGACGGTGCAAGTAAACCTCAAGGAACATATCATAATAGTTTTGGAGGAGAAAGTGAAAAATATAATCCTAAAAGTTTTTACGATACAGAGTCTGATAAATCAGCTCCAACTACTGATGAAGTCTTTGATGAAGAAAGTTCAACTGATTATAGAACTGAAGGTAAATATATCGGCTCATCTGTAACTGATAGGGTTGGAAGTGAGAGTGCGTTAAAAAGTAATATATTAGATCCGATGCAAAACCAAACTGATATGACAACGCTCGGCGATACTTATATCTGCGATACGGATAATAACACTTACTCAACTATTGATGAATGTAATGACAAATGTGCTGAAGGTTGTAGTCAATATTTTTTCAAGAGTGGTATAACGTGTCAAACATCGAAAGAGATTTTAACAGTAACACCATCACACTTAGGCAATAACCCTCGCTTTACAATCAACTATAAAGAGAGTTCTCTAACGACTGGTAATATCGATGCAGTTTGTCAGAACGGTTATAAAGCAGGCTCAAAATCATACCGTTGGTATATAGAAAAAAATCAACTTAAAGTTAGAGAGTCGATCGATAGCAATATCGGTTTAGGCTC
>CAMQYB010000035.1 GCA_947039055.1 uncultured Deferribacteraceae bacterium | reverse complement strand
ATTGTACAAAGTTAATTTAAACAAAATTCTAACCGTATAAAAAGTAATGTAATAAAGTTTTACAAGTGTGATTGTTGCTAAATTGCGATAGAGTATTTTTACTTACTAAAATTTTCAAGTGTATTAAATATTAATATCTTTTGTCAGCTTTTCTATGTTTTCTTTTCGGAAAAATTCTACTTTTTGGACGTGCAGTTGGTGGAATTTTATGTTTATTAAATGCTTCTTGTTTCTCTTTTATAAAATGTTGAAATGCGTGTTTAATTAATTCGCCTCTCATTTTATAGAACTCGTAAGTTTCGTTAGTGACAAAAGATGAGTTTTTTATATTTAAAAGATATCTAACAGTTGCTGCAACTTCTTTCGGGTAAGCTGTTTTTTCATTTGGATCATTAGGGTTGTGGGCAACGCAATCTGATACATATTTTGTAGAGTTCATTTGTAGGCTTGAAAGATCTTTTAAAGCGTGATCGCATCCAGAAACTCTAGAACTAATTTTTACTGATGTTTTATTAGCACTAATATTTCTATCAAAGCCAAGACAGATACGTTCGATTTTCCATGCATCTTTCGCTATATTAGATGATGTTTTTATAGCATCTTCAATATGTGTACAAGCCTCTTTTAAATTTGCACTATAATCTTGATTATCGTTAAACTTGATAGCTGCTTGATTTGTACAATCATTTAACTGATTATAGAATTTGTTGTTCATTATTTCTGTTCCCACTCTCTTTTTTTTATTGCGTCGATGTTTCTTTGTTCAAGTTCTCTATACATTTTTTCGCCTAAAATATCTCTATAAAGTTCAGCCATTTTGCGTAATGATGGAAACTGTTTAAGGTATACACCTTTTTCTTTAGTATTCATTTTTTTATCAAGCATGATTTTTTGTGTATAATTTACAAGTTTTTTTTCATCTTCTTCGCTTAAATAAGCATCTTCATTTATAGGTGATTTATCATCTTTTCCTATTGCATGTATTTTAAGTTTTTCTTCTTCTATCATTATCTTGTAACTATAGCTGAAATCATAATATCTATCAAGTTTAAAATATGATTACTTTTGTAAGAGTAATCATTAACGAAATTATAGATATTATTTTATTTAATAAATTTGAGGTAGTTAAATAGTTTTAAATAGTTACGTAGATATAAAGTTCTGATATTTGTATCTATAAATAAAAATTATCCACACCGATTAAGATGTGGATAAATGTATTTTCTATTAATAATATACAATTAAATTTTGGACTATCTTCCCCAAGCACGCAATTTTTGTTTAGCAAGTTTTGCAGATGTAGATTTAGGATATGAAGTGATAACTGTATTTAAAATTTCAACAGCTTCAGGTCTTTTTCCAGTAACATCTTTAATGAAGGCTATTTTCAAATGAGCGTCAGGCACTTTAGAAGATCTAGGATAGTTAGCAACAACCATTTCAAATGCGTTCAGTGCATCGTTCATGCTGTTTAGAGAATAGTATGTTTCGCCTATCCAATATTGAGCATTACTAGCTAATGAATCGCCTGGGTATTTATCAATATACTCTTGAAACTTAGCTCTTGAGTCGGTATATTTTTTAGATTTAAGAAGTTCCATTGCAAAAGAGTAAGTAGAACTTTTTGTAGCAACGGCATCGTCTATTATAACAATATCAGGTGTGTTACTATTTTTATTTAGATCGATTATCATTCCTTCAACATCTGTTTCTTCAATGATAATAGGAGCAGATCTATCAGTTCCTTTTAACGCATTTTGATTAGCATTAGAGTTAACCATCGGTCTACCAGATTTTTTACTAACACCTGTATTTTTTAACAGTATTAGTTCATTGTTAACGTAAGCAATTTCTGCTCTAAGTTCTGCTATTGCGTCAGTATTTGCAGCGATTTCAGCTTGAGTAGCCACAGTTATAGCATTTGTTTCTTCTAATGCTATTTGATTGTCAGTTATTGATTTTTGCATCACAACTAACTCTTCATTAATATTCGTTAAACTTCTTCGTACAGCTTCCTCAGTAGCACAACCAAGAGTTGTGAAAAGGGTGACGATCAATAATATTACCTTCATAGAAGAACCTCTTTATTCGTTATTCAGAGTAAGCTCATCAACTTTTCTTATCAGTTGATCAAGTTCAGGTTTGCCTAACACAAGGTTAGCGCCAATACTTATAAGCTTCCTTTCATTTTCAACAGATGCCATTGATGAAAAGATGATAATAGGAATATGATTAAAATCTTTATTCTTTCTTATCGTTCTAACAACAAAATCTCCTGATGTACCTGGCATTTCAAGATCAGTTACAACGACGTTTGGAATAGCTACAGAAAATTCACTTAATAGAGTGCCACCGTTTTCAAAAACTTTTACGATGTAGCCTGCTCTTTTAAAATTTGTTTCAAGAACTCTCCTAATAACCGCTGAATCTTCCGCAAGATAAATCAGTTTATCTTTTCTTAAATCAGAAAGACTTAGATCAATATTAGCAACTTGTGATGTCATAGTGGTAGGACTAATTTCTGCAATTATTCTTTCAAAGTCTAATAATTGGATTAATTTTCCATCAATATTAACAACACCTAGCACACTGTCTATAAGCTTTAGATCGGCCATTGACGAATAATCTTTAATATCTTTCCAAGTTATTCTATGTATACGAACAACTTCGTCGACTAGAAACCCGTTAAAAATTTTATTAAAATATGTTACAATAACCTTTTTATTTTCGTTAGACACACTACTTTTAGCTTTTAGCCATTTTGACAAATCAACAATAGGTACAACTTTTTTACGAATATTAGCTGTACCGATGATTACTTCATCAAGATCTGGTAGATGTCTAACAATTGGAAAGTTTATAACTTCTATCACTTTTGCAACGTTAATGCAGAAATGATATTTAGTTTCACCATCAGATATTATGAATTCGACAACTTCGAATTCGTTAGTTCCTGTTTCGAGTAATATATTATGATCTAAAGCCACTTAATCAATCTCCGGAGGATATTTTAATCCATTAGCACCCAATAGTATTATATTTTTAACATTATTGCAACAATATAATATGAACTAATATCGCTTATTGATAAGTTTATCTTGCAATTATCTGTATAATAAATAAAATAATTGGAATATGTTGAAAATTATCTTTACACTTAAATTAATATTTCTTGTCTCATTCGCCTCTTATGCTCAAGAGTTACTACTGCGTTCAAACGATTTTTCTGTTGAGGCATATATTAAGATGAACCCATCATTAGTTAAATCTATACAGAAGGGGAACAATACTGTTGTCATTGTTTTCCATCAAAAAATTAAAGAACCATTTGTTCAAAACTTAGATAACAAGTTTATTGATTCGGTTGTTGCAAGAGATAATCAATTTACATTTTATATATCTAAGGATGCAGATTTCTCTGTTATAAATGATGATGGTGGATTAAAAATTGTTGCGACTAAGAAGTTAGGTGATGAGGATATCTTAATGTCATACGGTGTAGGTAAACCGTTACTAACTGAAAGCACATCTATAGTTGAGGATAGAAAGTTAGAGGATGAGATCGCAGATGCTGATGTGTATGTGGCAGAAAAAAGATATGTACGAGCAGCTAATATCCTAAATGAAGTTTTGAAAAAATCTGAAAATGAATTTTACCGACAAGAGGCGTTATATAAGTTAGGTAAGGTATATATGCTTCTAGGTGAGAGTAATCAAGATTATTTTATTGATGCTTACGAAACATTTGATAATTTTGTTAAACTATATCCTGATAATGTAAGAGTTGGAGATGCGTTGTTTCAATCTGCTGAGGCTAAAGAAAATATCGGACAGTTGTATGAAGCAATTTTCACTTATGAAAAAGTTTATAATTCACTTCCAGATGTTGAGTCGCAGAAAGTGGCTATGATTAAGATGGCGGAGTTATATGTAAGGTTATATCAGTTTGATAAAGCGATAGATGTATATAATGATCATGCAGAGCAATATATTGATAATAGAGAATTTATATATTCAGAGCTTGGTAAACTTCATCATAGTATGGATGATTATGATTCAGCTTACGAAGCGTATATTAATTTAGATATAGACGATTTTATAAACAATCCAACTACTGGTAGTGAAGAGCTATATAGAATGGCAGACACATTTGAGAAGAAGAGAAAATATGCTGATGCTTTAAATCTATATGAGCAGATATACACTAAATATCCAGAGAGTTCTCAAACTATAAATTCTATCAAGGCAACATCTAAGATCTTGACTAATCTAGGTAGAGAAGAGGAAGCTGATCAACTGCTTCTTAAAATGGGAGAGTTATATCTTGATCAAGAGATAGGTCAGAAAGCATTACTAGAGTACGCTAATAAATATTTCACATCTAAGGATCATGATTATTGGAATGACTTTTTCAAACCTTTATTAGCAGCAGGCGAGTCGGGTATGTTTAGCATGGATGTAAAATATCTTCTGCTTAAAGCTTTGTATAATGAGAAGAGATATCCTGAGGCGTTAATTGCTGCAAATGAGTTTGTTGATAGTTATGCTTTTTCTCCAAATATTCAAGAGGTGATGGATATTAGAGAAGAGATAATGGTTATGAACTTAACAGAAATTTTTATAAATAAAGATTATGAAAATCTTGATCCGATGGTTAATAATTTTCTAGCATTATATCCTGAGACGAAATATCAAGATAGAGTTGATGAGATGGTTGATGAACTTTATTATAGAGATATAATCGCACTATACACAGATAATAAGTTTGATGAAACAATAGCAGTTGTTGAGAAATTAATTCAAGAGGATAATATTAGTGAAGCTAAATTAGATAGATTACTAAAACTGCTTGATGACTCATATTATAAAAAGTTATCTGAGAATATAGCGATGGAAAATTTTGACAGCAGTGTGTCTTTAGCGAAAGAGTATAAGAATATTTTTCCAGAGGGTAAATCATACGGTAAGGTTGAGGCTTTATTAGTTGACACCATAGTTAGTGAGATAAAAAATGCGTACAGCGATGATAAATATGATTACGTTGTTGAACTGTATAATGATAGTAAAGCACTGGTTGATAGTTTAAAAGATAAGGCTGAGTTAAATAAAATATTACTTAATGTTGCAAGATCGGCGTATAATATCGGATCGGTTGATACTGCTGAAAAAATGTATAGTGAGCTCACTCCCATACCTACAGAAGATTATGTGATGTTAGGTTTACTGTTAAATAAGAACCCTAACAATTTCAATATTAATTTATTAAATGCTACTAATTTAGAGTATGTAGTATCACGAATAGATCCTTCTCAGTTTGATAGAGCAGAGCAGATATTGGATCTATATACATCTGATATTAGTGAAGCTACAAGGATCAAATATAAGTTATCTAAGAACATATTAAATGATGATAAACGTGAGGCGATACTGCTTGATATCTACGATACATTGAAAGCTAATACTGAGGCTAAATTTGAAGGTAGTAACGATATTCTTTTAGATGTTGGACTTATAAATTATAGACGAAATAATTTCACAGCAGCTGTTGAACCTCTTAACAGTTACATTCAAGCACGAGAAGAAAATGATGAGAAAAAAGCTGAAGCATTATATTATTTAGGTAAATCTTTTATCAAGATGAATGATAAAGATAGAGGATATAGATATTACAAAACTCTTATAGATGAGATTCCAGATTCGATTTACGCAGGTATTGCAAAGGGTGAAATGGAAGAAGATAATTGGAAAGATACGCTTAATTAAATGATCTATTTTGATCTATGATTTTAGTCTTAGGTTTGAGTTTAAGTATTGTTATGAGTTTATATTTATTGTAGTTAGGTGGGATTAATTTAATAAGATGACAGAGAAAGAGTTATTAAAATCGTTAGAAGAGAAAGATGAATTAATTAAAGCGTTGAAAGAACAAGATACTAAGTTCCAAGAGCTTTATGCGTTATCTAATAAGAAGTATCAAGAAGTGTATGAGCTTTTAGATTCTGTTATCAACAATATTGAAGGCGCTATAATTGCGACGACTATCAAGCAAGGTGTTTTCCTAAGAAACAAAGCTGCGAAAGAGTTGATAAATAAATATTCTGAAGAAAGAATTTTCAATGTATTAAGAGAGTTCGGATCAGAAGGGATCTATGATTTTAAGATAGATGAGGCGTACTTTCATTTAAGTATAAGTCCTATAAAATCAGCGGATAATTTTGGTTACGTTTATATAATAGAGAACATAACTAAGATGAAGATTTTAGAGCATGAAAAATCAAGAAATGAGAAGTTACAATTAATGGGTGAGATGGTTGCAAATATAACTCATGAAGTTCGTAACCCGCTTGGATCGATAGAACTTTTTGCGTCCCTACTAGCAAGAGATTTAGAGAGTGATCCTGAGAAAAAAAGATTGGTGTCGTCTATAATTAAAGGTGTTAGAAATATCAACTCACTCATATCCAACACGCTTTTATTTACGAAAGAAGTTACGGTAAGTAAGAATGAGTATATTTTATCTGATATAGTTGATGAGGTTGTTTTATATCTTCAACATATAATAAAAGATAGATCGGTACGTTTTATAAATAAGTTAAATGATGATCATAAAATATATTGTGATTCTGATATGTATAAACAGGTTGTGATGAATGTTATATCTAATGCTTGTGATGCAGTTTCAGAGAATGGAACGATCACTGCTAGTTCAGAGGTTAAGGATAGTAAATTATATTTTTCAATAGTGGATAATGGAAGTGGTATATCAGAGGATATGTTACCACGTTTATTTATGCCGTTTCAAACAACAAAAGCAAAAGGTACTGGGCTTGGACTATCTATTGCGTATAAGATTATAAAAGCACATGATGGTGATATATTAGTTTCTTCAAAAGGTAGTTTTGGTGGATCAACTAAGTTCACGATAGTGACTCCTAGCAAGTCATAATTTTCGATTTTTAATATAGCTTCAGAGGATTAATTAATGGATAAAGAGAAGAGAATATTGGTTGTTGATGATGATGATAATATGCGTGAGGCTATCTGTGAAACTATCAAACGAATGGGTATAACGGTTGATACAGCAGTGAACGGTATGGATGGTTTTGAGAAAGCAACGAACAGATTATATGATCTAATAATTTCAGATATGCGTATGCCGAACATTGATGGGCTTGCTATGTTTGAGATGTTAAAAGGTTCTGGTATAAAAACTCCAGTATGTTTTGTAACAGGTTATGGAACAGTTACAGGTGCTGTTGATGCTTTAAAATTAGGAGCGTACGATTATATATTAAAACCGTTTCCTCCTGATGTTATTGAAGAGTTAATAAGAAGAACATTTGAACTTTCAGCTCTTTCTAAATCTCCACTTGGCAAAGATGTGAGTGAAGAGGGTAGTGTTGGATTAGTATATAAGAGTGCATATATGGCACACTTATTTGCACTTGCTAAGGATGTTGCAAAGTCTGAGTCTACTGTTTTAATAACAGGTGAGTCTGGGACTGGTAAAGAGGTTTTAGCAAGATATATACATGATAATTCTAATCACTCATCAGGACAGTTTGTGGCAGTCAACTGTGCGGCTATTCCTGATAATCTTTTAGAGAGTGAGCTTTTCGGATTTGAGAAAGGAGCGTTCACAGGTGCTGATAAAGCTAAGGCTGGAAAGTTTGAGTTGGCTAATAATGGAACGTTGTTATTAGATGAGATAGGTGAGATACCTATTAATCTTCAAGCGAAATTATTAAGGGTTCTGCAAGAGAAAGAGGTTGAAAGATTAGGTGGTGTGAAGCCAGTTAAACTTACAGCAAGAATACTTGCAACGACTAACAGAAGTCTAAAGTCGATGGTAGATAATGGTACATTTAGAGAGGATTTATTTTATAGATTAAATGTAATATCTATGGAACTTCCATCGCTTAGACAGAGGGTTGAAGATATAGCAGACCTTGCAAGATTTTTTGTGAAAAAATATTCAACAATAAATAATAAAGCTGAGAAACAGTTATCTGAGGGTGTAATAAAAACTCTTAAAGGTTACGATTTTCCTGGAAATGTCCGAGAGTTAGAACATACAATAGAGAGAGCTGTCGTATTATCAAAAGGTGAAAACATTGAAGCATCAGATCTTTTTCTGCACGGTATAACTGTTGAATCTTTCAACATGGATAAGTTGTCGCTTAATAAAACTGGTAGCACAACTAAGGTTAGAAGCAGTGATGATACGGCTATTTTAAGTGATGAGGCAGTGGGTAAAACTATAGCAGATGTTGAGAGAGAGTTAATACTTAAAACTCTAAAGGATAATGATAATAATAAGACTAAGGCAGCTGAAGTTTTAGGTATAACTGTTAGAACACTTAGAAACAAATTAAATGAGTATAAAGAGCAAGGAATAATAATTGATGAGAAGTAAATATGAAGGATAAAATAACAGAGGCGTTAAGCGTATTATTGGAAGAGTTATCTAAAGAGCATGAAGCTATTAAAGTTGATGAGATTGATTATAGTATTATCATTCCAGACAGTAAAGATCACGGAGATTACTCTGTAAATATAGCGATGAAGCTAGCTAGATATCTTAGAAAATCACCTAAAGATGTAGCTGAAAGTTTAGTATTGAAATTAGAGAAATCATTAACTGCTGTTTCTAAGATAGAGGTTGCAGGTACTGGGTTTATAAATTTTTATGTTGATAAAAGTTATTACGCAGAAGTTTTAAAAGATATCGTCACAAATGATGATTATTTTAAAATCGGTGTTGGTGGTAATAAACGAGTGTTGATAGAGTATGTTTCGGCAAATCCAACAGGTCCGTTGCATATAGGGCATGGCAGAGGGGCTGCGTACGGCGACTCACTTGCACGACTACTATCGTATGTAGGATATAATGTTGATACAGAGTATTATATAAATGATGCTGGAAATCAGATGAACAATTTAGGTTTATCTGTTTATGCAAGACTTAAACAGAAGGTTGATAAAGAGTATCCTTTTCCAGAGAACGGATATCACGGTGATTACATAAATGGTATAGCTGATCTGCTTGAAAAAGAGCGAGCTGATATTTTAGATATAGATGAAAAAGAAGCGATTGATCTATCAACGTCTAAAGCTATTGAGATAATTTTGGCAGAAATAGAGGGTTCATTAAAAGATTTTAGAGTTGGTATAGGTAATTATTATTCAGAAAAAACTTTATATAATCGTGGACTGGTCGATAAAGTGTTAGACAAATTGGATAAGCTTGGCAATATATATGAGGAAGAGGGAGCGTTATGGTTTTCATCTTCTAAATATTGTGATGATAAGGATAGAGTACTGAAGAAATCATCAGGCGAGTATACTTATTTATCACCAGACATTGCGTATCATGATGATAAGTATGATAGAGGCTACGATTTATTAATTGATATTTGGGGTGCAGATCACCACGGATATGTGAACCGTATGCGTTCGGCTATTGAAGCGTTAGGATATAATAATGATGCTTTTAAAGTTCAACTAATACAGATGGTATCACTTATTAAAGATGGAAATCGAGTAAGTATGTCGACTAGATCTGGTGAATTTATTCCGTTATCATATTTGATAGATGAAGTAGGAGTTGATGCTACAAGATATTTTTATAATATGCGTAGTTTTGATTCACAGTTTGATTTTGATTTAGATTTAGCAAAATCTAAGTCATCGGATAACCCTGTATATTATGTTCAGTACGGTCATGCAAGAGCGTACAGTTTGTTATCGAACGCTAAAGAGAAAGGGCATAAGTTTATTTTATGTAACGGCTTAGATAGATTAACTCTTGACTCAGAAATACAGATCATTAAATTTATTATGAAGTTTAAAGATATATTAAGACAGTCATCAGAAAATTATGAACCGCACAGAATAGCTTATTATCTTCAAGAACTTGCGTCATTGTTTCATAGTTACTACTATGCAAATAGAGTGATATTAGATGATGATAAAGATTTAACTGATGCAAGATTAACTTTAGCGATGGCAGTTGCTAAGAATATAAAGATAGGTTTAGAAATACTAGGTGTTAATTCACCAGAAAGGATGTGAAAATGAGTGATATGAATACGGAGAATAATCTGGATAATAACAACAAAAAGAAGAACTCTTTTAGGGATACGGTTTTAATAGTGTTTGTTGTTCTTATTTGTTTTGGATTAACGATATTTGCTATATCGGTTCTTTTATCATCAATGTCAAGTGGAGATCTGATAGATGGAGATTCTGAGGGTAATAGAATTACATCAGATATAGTTACTCCACGTGTTATAACTGATCCGAATGAAGGCGATACTCTTTCTATTGATAAAAATAATAAAGAAGATATGCGTAACGATACAGTTGTTACTCCTCCTAAGGTTGAAGCGAAAGTTGTAAAAAGAAAAGAAGAGGTTTCAAAACCTAAAGCAGTTAAAGATGTTACAAAAAAACCTGCGAAGAAAGTTGTACCTAAAAAAGTTGAACCAAAAGCTGAACCTAAACCTGTTGTAAAAGCCGAGCCTAAATCGACTACATACAGTGAAAAGGTTGAGCCAGGCAGTCCAACAGAGGGTAAATTTGTATTACAGCTTATGGCGTTACAATCTGAAGCAGATGCTAATAATGCAGTTAAAAAATATAAAGTTGCGTGTCCAGATATATTTGTTATGAAGATAGATCTTCAAAACAGTGGCACATGGTACAGAGTTAGATGTGGAATAACAAATTCTATGGATGATGCTGTTGCATTAAAACAGAAATTAGCAACTGATTATAAAATCTATGCAGATTTAATAAAAAACCAGTAGTTTTTATTATTCTAAGTTATAAAGTTAAATTAATTTCAATATTGCTTGCGATACTGTTTATCTCTGATACCCTACTAGCATCAAGTTCTGATGGTGGAAAGTTTTTAGAGATAAACGGTGTTCAAGTTTTCGTAATGGACGCAAGTTATCAATCTGATTACAACAATTTTTTTAAAGAGTTAAAAGATCAAGGTGTCAATACCGTTTTCTTTAGAGTATTCCATAATAGAGGTGATAGACCTCATCTTGGTTTAGAGATGAAATGCGATTCTGGTGTATATTTTAGAACAACAGAATTATGTACGGTTGCAGATATTTTAGATGATATCGTGACGTCTGCACATAAGAACGGTATTAAGTTGTATGCATGGATGGCAACTAGGTCTATAACTGCGTTAAAAGAGAGGGATTTATCACTATCTTTTTCACCTAATGGTGGCACAGTTGAAGGTTACGGTGCTAATATTTTTAAGAAAGATATTAGAAAGCGTTTGGTAACTATTTTCACAGATCTTGCACGATATAATATTGATGGAGTTCTTGTTCAAGATGATTTTATTGTAAAATATAATGAAGGTGCAGATGATCATACATTAGACCTTTTTAAATCAGATACTGGTTTTAGTCCAACACCGTCTATATTTTTCAATAAGATAAAAGAGTATAATGGCAAGAAAGTTTTTTCAGGATACCACGATGTTTTCTATATATGGTCGCTCTGGAAGAATGAGTATCTTATCAATCTCCTTAGAGATATAAAGGTTGCAATTCGCAAAGTTAATAAGGATATAAAATTAGCTGTAAATATTTATTACGAAACTCCTATCGCTAAAGAGAAAGGATTAGCGTGGTATAGTCAAACAATTTCAGGGCTACTTTCTGTCCCTGTAGATTATGTTGCTGTGATGGGATATATAGATCAAATTTCAAACGAACTTGAAATGAGTTACGAAGAAACTGTTACATATATTTTAGATATAGCAAAGACGAGTATCGATCAGATACCGTTTTCAAATAGAGTTATTATGAAGTTACAAGTTAAACCTTTTAGAAAAGGTATTGATTATATTGATAATAAGTATAATATAGAGATATGTAAAATGTTGAAGAATAGTTATAATGGTAGCATTGTACTTCTTCCTATCAATAATCCAACAGATGTAATACCAAGTTGTTTTGAGACAAATTAGTTCGTATTACTATAATTAATTATTTTCAAATATTTTACTATTGATTAAGTTGTGTAAGCTTG